>JAYFOG010000030.1:0-3416 GCA_034932965.1 Methanocorpusculum sp. | reverse complement strand
TTGCACTGGTTTTCGCCTTTTTTAATGGTAAAGAGACCATATTTTGGCACTTTACTTGGATATAAAGGTGCCGGATGTCAAGAAAAATAAGGGTGAAAAATTAGCGAACTACTGGATCAGCCGAAGCAGAGCACCCGAACGTAAGGAAAATGCGATTCGCGAGGATTCGCGGAGATTCGCGGTTCTTTTATCTCATACACTCACACTAATGCCGTACACGAAACCGAAGTACATCTCATAAGCACGTCAATTTTTTTCATTTGAGATCACACCGCGTAACTCCTATTCCTATTCTCTGATAATGATGAGGGTCGTCTGTTCGGCCAGTTTTGTTTTGTTAATGTCGTATACGCTGAGGGTGACGCTGATCGAGGATCTGTTTGCCGTATTTGGGTAGAATGTCGACAGGTTTCCGTCATATGTTCCCCCGCCGGTAAAATACTGCGTGCTCCCTACCCGAAACTCTGTGTCGCAGGTGATGGTTACCGAGGCCGCAGGGGTTTTCGGGTCGTTCAGGTTTATCTGCAGTGCAGGAAGGTTCTGTCCATCCACGTTGATATATCTCCCGGCGATGTCTGTTCTCCAGATCTCGGTGGAGGTCGTTCCGATCAGGGGGATGTGATGCGCGGAATCTCCGGTCCCCTGGAGGGATTCTCCTCCGATCTTGTAATTCCCAACATATTTCCCGATGGTATCTTCCGGGACGCTCGTGTATAATTTTATTTTTATCTCGGCAGTTGTTTTGGTTTTTCCGCCGGTATAATATGCCGTATATGTGATCACAAACTCCTTTTCTGAGGACCCGGCGAATGCCTCAATGGGATATACATAATCAACATTCACCGGTACAAGTAACTCCTCTGTGTCTGCTCCGGTATATCCTAAGTTAAGCGTCCAGTGTGAGATGTTAGTAATATTCGTGTAGGTGGTGATGTCCTTCAGACCGATCCTGGTTGGTTTATAGGCTGCATATGTTGCTACAAGTATCAGTTTTTCCGTATTTACTTCCTGGATCGCTTGTCCTTCTGCTTCCAGACACATAGTTTTCGTCAAAAGTACCTGCGTGGTCCCGTCAGCAAATACCCCCGTTACAGTGACAAAATAGCTCCCTTTGGGAAATCCTGTGTCGAATCCGATAGGGATGCTCATCCCTTCAAAAAAGGATTCCTGTGCAGGGTCGGGCGTTCCGATGAATATGCCGGCGGGTGTGCTGACCGAAACATATACTGATTTCAGGGCTGATCCGCCGCCTGTTTTCCAGAGATGGATCATGAGGGGGTCGGCGCTGCTGCCTGTCGCTTCGGCGGTAAGATAGAGGTGTTTTGGATCGGCAGTATCGCCGGTAAAACTGAAGAACAGCAGGGCCGATGCTCCGATCAGAACCAGAGTTAGAAAAATGAGAAGTATGACGCTGATCGTCGGGGATATGCCGGATTCAACTCTCTGTATCATGAAAAAATACCGAACGCAGACGTTATTGTACTGTATCTCCTTTTTTGAAACATCATAAGTCTTTCTGTGTTCAGGTCCGCTTTTCTTTCTCCGTCTCCCCTTTTTCGCATTTGGTTATTTTGCATTCCGGCGCTATTCAAATGTGAGGGGTCTTTTTTCCCGTCTGCATCAGACCTATATGTTCTCACGACCAATGTCTAGGTATTATGGTGCAGTCATACGAAGATATGTTAAAGACCGCGTATTCCGGGATGGGCGAGCCTACGGAGACGGGCGAACGGTTTGTCATGCCGAAGCCGAAGATCTATATCGAGGGTAAAACGACGGTTCTTGAGAACTTTTCAGATATCATCGATTCACTCAACCGCGATAAGGATCATTTCATGAAGTTCATGTTAGGTGAGCTCGGTACTGCCGGAAAGATCGACGGAAACCGCGCGGTGTTCAATGGAAAGTTCGAGCAGGCACAGTTCGATGCGATCGTTGAGACGTATGTCGGCGATTACGTCATCTGTTCCGAGTGCGGCCGGCCTGATACGAAACTTGTGAAAGATGACCGCGTTTTGATGCTTCTCTGTGAGGCGTGCGGATCAAAGCGGCCGATCCGTAAAAGAAAGGCGAAGACCGAGGTCCAGGGTCCTGCTATCGAAGAGGGCAAGGAGCTTGAGGTCCATATCGAGTCTATCAGTAAGAAAGGCGACGGCGTTGCAAGAATCGGCAAATACATCCTGTATGTTGCCGGGACAAAAGCCGGCCAGAATGTCAAGGTCCGGATCACGAGGATCTCCGGGCAGGTCGCCTTCACTCAGAAAATCCTCTAACCTTTTTTTTACCGCCTACCCCACAATTATATAGTGTCGCCGAGCGAATCTATAAGGGAATGAAGCTGAAGATTATCGAGCTTGAGAAGGATAAAATACGGATCACCCTGGAAGGTGAGGGGCACACAATGGTCAATGCATTGGTGGATGAGATCCTTGCAGATCCTGAAGTGGACGTTGCCAAATATGTGATCAAATACCAGTTTTCCGACCCGGAACTGTTTGTCACCATGAAGCCCGGGGCTGTAAAAGACCCGATCACTGTCATCCGTGAAGCCGCGCAGCATATGGTCGACCGCTGCGATGCTCTTCTTGCCTGTCTGAAAAACTAATACTTTTTTCCTTCCCCTCCTCAAGGGAATAGGCGAAGTATTATATTGCTCTAACCCTTACATAATAGAGCACTCAGTTTAGTGGAGCAGTATCTGGCATACTGCGAGTGTCGATCTGCATATGATCTGAAATAGATTCTGTGCAGCCTTCCGATTCGTCGGGAGGAAAGATGCGGAGTTCTCTGTAGACGTAGCCAAGCCTGGTATGGCGCAGGTTTGCTAAACCTGTGTCCCCCTGGGACTCGAGGGTTCAAATCCCTCCGTCTGCGCTTAACGTACGCAACACACACACATTATGTGTGTTTCAAATTTAGACTAAACTCTCCAAAAGAGAGGCGAAAAAATGGTTGAAGAGTCAGAATTAAAATATTTTGTGCGGATCATTAACACTGATCTGGACGGTACCCAGCCTGTTCAGCTTGCGCTGACCGGCATTAAGGGCATCGGCCTCCATGCCGCACTTGTCATTGCCCGCCGTGCCGGCGTTGATGTCCATGCTACCATGGGTCTCTTAGGCAATGACGATGTGGCCGCGATTGAAGAGCAGGTGAAAGCATATCCTGCCTCAGTGCCAAAATGGATGGTCAACCGCCCGGTAGATGTGTATTCGGGAGAACCGAAACACCTCTACGGCAGCGACCTCTCCCTTGCGAAGGAAGATGACATCAACCTCATGAAGAAGATGCGGTGTTACCGCGGTATCCGTCATGAGAATGGTCTCAAAGTTCGCGGACAGCGTACGAAAGCAACCGGCAGATTTGGAAAGATCGTCGGTGTCTCCAAGAGGCGGAACTAATCAGGTGATTTAAAT
>JAYFOG010000029.1:0-38237 GCA_034932965.1 Methanocorpusculum sp. | reverse complement strand
CTCACTCGAATTTTTTGTGGTGACTTAGAAAATGCAAAAAGCCAGAATACGCCTGACAGGGACTGATTATGAGAAAGTGGAGACGGTATGTACCCGTATCCGTGAGATTGCAGAACGTACCGGTGTAAATATGGCTGGACCCATTCCGCTGCCGACCAAGAGACTTATTGTCCCCGTCCGGAAGTCCCCCGATGGAGAAGGTACGGCAACATGGGATCGCTGGCAGATGCGTGTGCACAAACGCCTTATCGACCTTGACGCCGATGAGCGTGCACTCAGACAGCTGATGCGCATCCAGGTTCCAAAAGATATCAGCATCGAGATCGTTCTCGAGAACTAAACGGAATCCCCCTCCGTTTTTTTACTATTTTTTTAAGCGTTTTTCACCAGCCTTATTCTTTGATCTCTTCTCCCGCAGGAACAACCTGATGAGGTATGCAAACCAACACTCTTCCATGAATAAAATCGTGACCGCCGGACTTATCCTTCTGCTGCTCATCACATCAGCGGGATGCATAGCACAACCTGCCGCCCCCTCCGGGTTCACCGACAAAGACGGAAACATCCTCACGGGAGATGAGACAGAAGGAACGATCCTTTTCACCGACGGATCGAAAACCGAATGGTACACCGACAAAGACGGAAACATCAGATACACCTCCGTCCAGTCAGACGGGGTCGTCATAAAATATTACACCACGCCGGACGGAGAGACGGTCCTCGAGATATAACCGTCCTTTTCCCTCGCTTTTATCCCCTCCCTCTTCCAATAAATATAGCAAAGGATTCGAAATGGGCATCGAAAACACAAAAGACTGTCATGTACTGGTCATAGGATCCGGCGGCGCAGGAATACGTGCCGCCGTTGAGGCGGAAACATTCGGCGAGACCATCATCGTCTCAAAAACCATCACCGGCAAAGGAGGGTGCACCGTCATGGCTGAAGGCGGATTCAACGCGGTATTCAGTGAAGCCGACTCCATCCAGACCCATTTTGAAGACACCATGCGCGGGGGGGCATTTCTCAACGACGCATCTCTTGTAGAGACGCTCGCCGCCGAAGCGCCGAACAGGATCCGTGATCTCTTCTCCTGGGGTGCCGTCTTCGACCTCGCAGGCGACAACACCATTGCCCAGCGGCCTTTCGGCGGACAGCGGTGCGCCCGAACCTGTTATGCCGGCGATCACACCGGTCATGAACTGGTCATGACCCTGCTCGAAAAACTCCGGGGCTCATCCGTCGAGATCGAAAACGAAGTGACCGTCCTTGATCTGCTTACTGACGGCGAACGGGTGAACGGCGCTATAACCTGCGACCGGGAAGGGGTGCTTGGCGTTATAACGGCCGACTCCGTCATTCTGGCTACCGGCGGAGCCGGCCAGGTCTATGATACAACGACCAACTCGACCGCAGGAACCGGGGACGGATACGCGCTTGGCTATCGGGCCGGCGCCCGGCTCATCGACATGGAGCAGGTCCAGTTCCACCCGACCGGCGCCGTGACTCCTTACGACTCACGCGGGCGGCTCATCACCGAAGCGGTGAGGGGGGAGGGCGGCATCCTGAAAAACGCTCTCGGCGAACGGTTCATGAAAAAATATGATCCCGTACGTATGGATCTCTCCACCCGCGACATCGTTGCTCGGGCAATAGCCACAGAAGTGCTTGAGGGGCGGGGCACAGAACACGGCGGTGTCTGGCTCGATGTCAGTCATCTCCCGCGTGAATATATCGAGGCGCGTCTTCCCATCATGCTCAACCAGTTTTTAAAGTTCGGCGTGGATATCAGAAACGAACCAATGGAGGTCGCCCCGACCGCCCACCACTTCATGGGCGGGCTGAAGATCACCGCTGATGCTAAAACCACCGTTCCCGGCCTCTTTGCAGCAGGCGAAGTGACCGGCGGCATCCACGGAGGAAACCGGCTCGGCGGCAATGCGCTTGCAGACACCCAGGTTTTTGGACGAAGGGCCGGGTTATCGGCAGGCAAAACCGAACGTACGGCGAGGTCCATCGAGATGGATCAGATTCGGGCGGCGGAAGACAGACTGAACGCCTATTACTCAGGCTCGAAACGGTCCGCCGAGATCCGCCGGTCGATGAAAACCCTGATGTGGAACAATGTCGGGATCTACCGAAACGAACTGGACCTCCGGGTCGCCAAACGCGAAATCGGGAAACTGCAGGTCGCGGTGCCGAAAATCGAATCGCCGCGTGAACTTTCCGATGCCGTGATCACCGAAAATATGCTGCTTGTCGCCCGGCTCGTTATCGACGGTGCGCTCCTTCGAAGAGAGTCACGCGGGGCCCACACCCGGACCGACGTGCACCAGACATGGACAAACGAGACCTCGCCGTTTGGCCATACCTTCTTTGTGAAAGACAAATCAGGCATTGAGATCCTGGAGGAAAAATTATGAAAGTCACCATCTCCCGGTTCGATCCGGACACCGGCGAAGCCCCCAAATTCGTAGAGTATGAGGTCAGTGTAAAGGAGTCGGCACGCGTTCTCAACGTTTTAGATGCCGTCAGAGATACGATCGATGCAGGCTTTGCCTATAGACACTGCTGTCGGGGAGGACAGTGCGGCTCCTGCGCGGTCCGCGTGAACGGTGAGCCGGTCCTTGCCTGCATGCAGGAAGCCAAGGAAGGCGATGTCATCGAACCGCTCGAACTGCCGAGGATCAGAGACCTCGTCACCGATATTGCTCCGGTGATGGCCCAGATCGCCTGGATGAACAGCGGATGCGACTGCACTCCGGTCACCCTGCAGGAGATCGAGGAGATAAAACCCTTGCGCGAGTGCATCGAATGCTACTCCTGTATCTCAGCCTGTCCCGCGATCGCTGCCTCGGATTTCAAAGGCCCGACGATCATGCGCCAGGAGCAGAGACTCGATCTCGACCCCCGGGACAAAGGGGACCGGATACTTGAAGCGATCGAAAAGGGACTCTTTTCCTGCACGACCTGTCATAAATGCGTCGAGGTCTGCCCGAAAAAGATCGAGACGCCGAGAAAAGCCATCGAAAAACTCAGAGCTGAAGCGGCGAAACGCGGTCTCTCTCTTCCGGCGCATAAAGCGCTCGCTTCTCTTATCGAGAAAACAGGCCGCTCGGTCGAGCGAAAGGAGCCGACATTCCTTGAACAGGTGCCGGACGTGATCGAGCCGGAAGGCGAGGTCAGGGCAACGGTAGGATTCTTCGTCGGATGCATGTTCAACGGGAGAGTGGTCCAGCCGGCACTGGATACGATGGAAGTCCTGCGCCGAAACGGGATCCGGGTCATCATCCCAAAAGATCAGGTCTGCTGCGGCTCACCGCTGATCAGGACCGGCTTATCTGGATTCGTCCCGGACCTGCAGAAACGAAACATCGATGCGTTCGTCAAAGCAGGCGTGGACACGGTCCTGACCATCTGCGCAGGCTGCGGCTCGACGCTGAAAAACGATTACGACACCCCGTTCAGAGTGGTGGATATTACTGAATTCCTGTGCGAACTGGGATTCAAAATCCCGGAAAAAGTCGAGGGGACCTACACCTATCATGATCCGTGCCATCTGCTGAGAGGTCAGGGGATCTCAGAGCAGCCTCGGATCCTTTTGAACGCGGCCGCGGAAAAGTTCGTGGAGATGCCGGCAAGATGCTGCGGAGCAGGCGGCGGGGTGAAGTCGGGTCTGCCCGAACAGGCTGCGGCAATCGGAGCCGTTCGTGCTGAGATGGTGAAAAAGACCGGGGCCGATTACATCGTAACGGTCTGTCCGTTTTGCGAGTTCCATCTTCATCAGGTGACCGGTCTCCCGGTAAAGAATATCGCGACCCTGCTTCTGGAAGGGTATAAAAAACAGGAAAAATAAAAAAATTATTCTTTTTTCTGGCCGTTTTTCGCAGCAAGAGCACTCATATACGCACTCACGGCCGCCGTCACGGCGATGGTTTTTTCTTTGCCCTGGCGAAGCGAATCTCCCAGCTGGTTCATTCTGGTCTCGCTCTCCCGCATATACCGTGCGAGCGCCTTGGTGATCTCCGGATCCTGCAGGAAATGGGTGTGGGTGCGTCCTGCAATAAACTCCGGATTGTTCATGACCGCGTAATGGAGCGGAAGCGTCGTTTTTACGCCGATGATGACATATTCCGTCAGGGCGCGGCGCATTCTCGCTACGGTCTCCTCACGGGTCATTGCCCGCGCACAGAGTTTTGCGATCATCGAGTCATACAGCGGCGGGATCGAGTATCCGGCATGGATGCAGCTGTCGATCCTGATGCCCGGGCCGCCCGGAGACCGGTAACGGCTGATCTTTCCAGCATCCGCCTGGAAGTTGTTCATCGGATCCTCCGCATTCACCCGGCACTCGATCGCATGGCCCCGGCAGGTGATCTGGTCCTGCGCATACGGCAGAGGTTCACCGGCTGCGACCTTGATCTGCATTCTGACCATGTCCAGTCCGGTGATCAGCTCGGTCACGGTATGTTCGACCTGCAGACGGGTGTTCATCTCCATGAAGTAGTAATTTCCCGAATCATACAGGAACTCGACGGTTCCGGCATTTTCATAATTGCAGGTTTTTGCAACGGTGATCGCAGACTGAGTCATTCTTTCGCGGAGTTCCTCGGTCATGATGGGGCACGGCGCCTCTTCGATGAGTTTCTGGTGACGTCTCTGGATAGAACACTCACGCTCGAACATGTGGATCACCTCGCCTTTGGCGTCTGCAAAGACCTGGACCTCGATGTGTCTGGGTTTTGCGAGATACTTTTCGATGAAAACCGTGGAATCGCCGAATGCTGAAGCCGCGGTCCGGCTGGATTTTGCGATCGCTTCGTCGAGTTCCGCCTCGTTGTTCACGATGGTCATCCCGATCCCGCCGCCGCCGGCGGATGCTTTGACGATCACCGGGTAACCGATGGATTCGGCAAATGCTTTTGCCTCGTCATGGTCAGTACTCTTAGTCCAGGGAAGGACCGGAACGCCGGCTTCATGCATCGCCTGTTTGGAATCAAGCTTGGATCCCATCATTTTTATGGTGGCCTCAGACGGACCGATGAAGGTGAGTCCGGCCTTTGTTACGGCCCCGGAAAATGCAGCTTTTTCTGCAAGAAATCCATATCCCGGATGGACCGCGTCGGCGCCCGCCATCTCGGCGACCTCGAGGATCCGTTCCATATTGAGGTAGCTTTTCGTCGGGTGGGCGGCGCCGATGAGAAATGCCTCGTCGGCGTACTTCACATGCAGTGCGTTTGCATCGGCTTCTGAATAAACGGCGACGGTTTCGATGCCCATTTCCCGGCATGCACGCATAACGCGGATGGCGATCTCTCCGCGGTTGGCAACTAATACTTTGTCAAAGTATTCATTTTTGCTCATTGCACCACCACTAAAACGTCGCCGCTTTGGACGACTGCACCGTTTTCAACGAAGATTTCAGTGACCGTTCCGTCGATGGGGCTGACGATGGGGTTTTCCATTTTCATCGCTTCGAGAACAAGGAGGGTCTCGCCGGCGGTCACTTTCTGGCCTGCCTGAACTTTGATGTCGAGGACCATGCCCTGAATGCTGCTCTTCACGCCGCCAGGGACCTCGCCGCGGTGACGTGACTCGGTCGGTTTTCCTGAGCTGACAACGGCTTCTCCTTCGACGGAGAGGATCCGTACGGCGAAGATCTCGCCGTCGACTTCGACTTCCATGGACCGGGGGATGTCGTAATCCGCCGGGGCGATGCCTGCGGTGGTCGTCGGGGCTTCGGGGAATGCTTCGGCTTTCTTTTCGCCTTTGAGGAAGGCCGGGGCAATGGCCGGGTAGAGGATGTAGGTGAGGACGTCTTCTTCTTTTTTGATGAGACCCTGCGCCTCTGCGTCGGCTTTCATCTTTTCATAGATCGGTTCCAGGGTGTCTGCCGGGCGGCAGGTGATCCGGGGGATGTCGCCGATGATCGAGGTGACGAGTGCGTCGTCGAGAGGTTTGGGGCTCTTTCCATAGAGTCCTTTGAGGTAGTCCCGGACTTCGTTGGTGACGGTTTTGTAGCGTCCGCCCATCAATACGTTTAAGACGGCCTGGGTCCCGACGATCTGGGAGGTCGGCGTTACCAGCGGGGGGTAGCCGAGATCAGCTCTGACGTTGGGGATCTCGAGAAGGACGTCGTCCATTTTGTCCAGAGCATTCTGTTCTTTGAGCTGGGAGACAAGGTTGGAGATCATGCCGCCGGGGAGCTGATAGACCAATACGTCGCTGTCGATCCTGACACTGATCGGATCGATCAGGCAGTCGTATTTGCATCTGACGCTGCAGGCTGCGACTTTTATCGACCTGAGGGTCGAGAGGGGTATCTTCGTGTCACGGGGTGTTCCGATGAGTGAGGCGACGATGCTTTCGGTTGCCGGCTGACTTGTTCCTCCGGCGAAGGGGGACATGGCGGTGTCGAGGATGTCGACGCCTGCTTCGATGGCCGCCTGATAACTCATGGGGGCAATGCCGCTTGTCGAGTGGGTGTGGAGACAGACAGGGATGTCGAGTTTTGCTTTGATGCCGGTGATGAGTTCACGCGCAGCTTCGGGCATGATGAGTCCTGCCATGTCTTTGATGCAGATGGAGCTGCAGCCTAAGGCATAGAGCTCTTCGGCCATGCTGATGAATCCTTTTATGCTGTGGACAGGGCTGGTGGTATAGCATATAGTGCCCTGAAGGTGATCGCCGGTGTCGATGACGGCGGCCATCGATCTCTGCATGTTTCGAATATCATTCAGGGCGTCGAAGACGCGAAAGACGCTGATTCCGTTTTCGGATGCTGCGGTGACGAATTTGTCGACGACGTCGTCAGGATAATGACGATAGCCGACAAGATTCTGTCCACGCAGAAGCATCTGGATGGGAGTTTTCACAAATATTTCCCGGAGTGCCCGAAGACGATCCCAGGGGTCGTCGTTTAAATATCTGATACAGGTGTCAAATGTTGCCCCGCCCCAGGCTTCTACTGACCAGAAGCCGGCTTTTTCCATTTCATGGGCGAGGCCGAGCATGTCTTCGGTCCGCATGCGTGTTGCCGCTAGTGACTGATGAGCGTCACGGAGCGTTGTGTCGGTAATATTGAGTTTTGTCATGGTGTTCTCCCTGCTCATACGAGTTATCTAAACCTTTAATATTTTGGAGTGAAGAGTTAAAAAAGTAGTCCCTTGGGTAACGGGGGGTTCGAAGGGGAAAGTGCGGCAGAGTTTGGCGGGCTGCCGGAAAAGGGGCGCCCTTTGCAGAACGAATCGGGTCGGGAACATGTCTGTGATTTGCAAATGCGTTGATTCACGGTTCTTTTCTCCGCAATACCGCCACGTTTAGAGTGATCCTCAAAGAACTCCGGTCTCCCTGACTTTCTGAGCGTGAACTGCCTGTATTCTGTTCGCTTCACATCCCGTCTTCTCCTCCCGCATGATCCACTCCGTCATCATACCGGACCTGGAGGACGGCGGCGGCAAACTCGCCACCCCGCCTACTCGCAGGTCTATCGACTTGCTCAGCTAAGGGCGATCCTTGCAGCTCACCCCGCCTACTTGCAAACATTGAGTTTGCTCGCAAGTCTATCGACTTGCTCAGCTAAGGGTGAGCCTTGCGGCTCACCCCGCCAACTTTCCCAACATGGAGTTTGCTCGCACGTCGATCGACTTGCTCAGCTAAGGGCGAGCCTTGCAGCTCACCCCGCCTACTTTTCAAACATTGAGTTTGCTCGCAAGTCTATCGACTTGCTCAGCTAAGGGCGAGCCTTGCAGCTCACCCCGCCATGCAAAATCCCCCTGTCGAATGATTAATTGGCTGCAACATCCAACACTCATGCATCATGGATGTCTCCCCCGAAATCTGGATAGAAAAATACCGGCCCAAAAATCTTGCTGAGGTCGTCGGTCAGGAGGATGTTGTCGAACGGCTCCGCTCCTACGTGGCGACCCGTGCCCTTCCGCACCTCCTCTTCACCGGCTCGGCCGGCGTCGGGAAAACCACCTGCGCCGTTGCCTTGGCCCGGGAAATGTTCGGCGACACCTGGAACATGAACTTCCGCGAACTCAACGCCTCGGACGAACGGGGGATCGACGTCGTCAGAAACCAGATCAAACAGTTTGCAAGGACCGCTCCCCTCGGCGATACAACATTCAAGATCCTGTTTCTGGATGAAGCCGACGCCCTCACCCAGGACGCTCAGGCCGCCCTTCGCCGCACTATGGAAAACTATGCCGAGACCTGCCGGTTCATCCTTTCCTGCAACTACTCATCAAAAATCATCGACCCGATCCAGTCCCGCTGCGCAATATACCGGTTCCGCCCCCTCACCGACGAAGCGATCTGTCAGGAAATGGTCCGCATCGCAGAAAAAGAAGGGATCACCATCGACGAAGGAGCCTGCGCCGCTCTGACCTACGTATCGCTTGGAGATATGCGCAAAGCGATCAATGCCCTCCAGGGGGCCGCCATCGTTTCAAACAATGTCACCGCCGAAAACATCTACGCCATCACCTCAAATGCAAGACCCGACGAGATCACCGCCCTTCTTTCCCTCTGTCTCGAAGGCGACTTCGAGACCGCGGAGC
Organism: Methanocorpusculum sp.; assembly: GCA_034932965.1. Lineage (GTDB taxonomy): Archaea > Halobacteriota > Methanomicrobia > Methanomicrobiales > Methanocorpusculaceae > Methanocorpusculum. Next base: position 29,675 of record JAYFOG010000029.1, on the reverse strand, counting down.
GAATGCTCCACACACTCATGTATGAAAAAGGGATCGCGCCCAATGAACTCTTAAATCAGCTCTACCGCGAAATCTCCCGTTCCGAAACACTCGACCGCCGGCTCAAAGTCGACTTGATCGACCACCTCGGCGAAGCAGATTTCCGCATGAGCGAGGGGGCTGACGCGGATATCCAGATGGACGCGCTCCTTGCAAGGATCGTCCGGTCGGGAATGAATTGAATCAAAATCCGCTTCTCTCGAGTTCATCCCCGATCCGGGCGAGAAGAAGTCTGTCCCCATCCATTTTTGCCAGGTCTTCTGCAGCCGACAGATCAATCACCGCCTGTTCCACCTCACCCTCCTCAAGCCTGATCAGCCCCCTGCCAAGATATGCCAGCGCTGGCCAGTGATGATCCTTCGGCTCTGCAGATCTGAGGATCTCCTCGAAATCCTCCTCTGCTTTTACCAGATCGCCCGTCTGCAGATACAGTTCGGCTCTGTTGTATCTTACCGGGCAGGCCGACGGCTGGCGGATTAGAGCATTCGTGTAATCTGAGATCGCCTCAACTGCGGCGCCGGTCTCCTGAAAACAGACCCCGCGGTAATAATAATAGTTCGCATTCTCCGGACTTTCCCGCAGTGCATCCGTAAAGAACCCTGCCGCCCCTGCAAAATCCCGGCCCGCAAACAAAACGAGACCCTCTTTGAACATCTCGTCTCCGCGCTTCATATCTTCCAGCCGGCAAGCACTCCGGCCGTGATCCGCCGGACAAACGGATTTTCATCATTGAGCATCGGCGAGATCAGCGGCTCGAGTTCCTGTGTTCCGCAGCGTCCAAGCGATTTCACCGCCATATAGCGGACATGATCCTTTTCATCGGAGAGAAGCGGGATCAAAAGCGGGATCCCTGCCGGCTCGGCCGTGAATCCGATGATCTCGGCCGCACGGTATCTCAGCCGCCACTCTGGATCGGTCAGGAGAGGGCGGACCGCGCCGATCGCCCCCTGACCCATCGTTCCGAGCTTTTCGGCGGCAAGATGCCGGTCTTCCTTCTTTTGCGATTTGAGAAGGGCAAGACACTCCGGTAGTGCAGATGTCATAGTTAGATTGTACTAATCATATCATATTTCATACTTTCGATTTTTATCATACGAAGTTAGGGCAACTTGCCGCACTTAATATTACGATTGATAAGAATTAGTCATACTAATTTATGTGTGTGAATAACCTATCAAAACGTATGAGTGTGAAAGGTCTCCTGCTGGTTGGTCATGGAAGCAGACTCCAGTACAACAAGGAGCTGATAACAACGACCGCCGAGATGATGAAAGAGCACGGCGGTGATTACCTGATCAAATCCTGTTTCCTCGAATACAGCAATCCAACCGTTGCCGAAGGTCTGGATCTTATGCGGACCGAGGATCTGGAGATCCTCGTCGTCGTCCCGCTGTTTCTTGCGAAAGGGATCCATATCCTGCGTGACATTCCAAAGATCCTCGGGCTTGAATCCGGGAAAAAACGCGGGACCTTCACTCTTGCAGACGGCCGCGTGATCCCTCTTGTTTATGCCGAGCCGATCGGGATCGACCCCCTTTTAGCGGAACTTATGCTGAAGAATGCGGCTAATGCCCTGCAACTTCCGGAGGAGGCATGAAGGTCCTCGTTCTCGATACCATCCACGGAGGAACGATCCTTGCCGAAGCTCTTCTTCGAAACGGCGATGATGTGGACGCTTTGGATGTCTACCGCGGAGTCGGACTCACCCCCGAAGAGACCGCTTCGCGCCGGTATGATCTGATCACCGCCCCGGTCCATCTCGATCCGGCATATCCTCTCCTCGATACAAAAACCCCGGTCATCTCCCATCATGAAATGACCCGCCGCCTTGCAGGTCCTCTGCCAAAGACCGTCATCGAGGTGACCGGCGCACGAGGAAAAACCACCACCTCGTTTGCGGTCGCGTCACTTTTCACGACAAAAGGCGTTCTTCACACAAGCCGTGGCACCTATGTGTATCCTGACGGGACCTTTCTCTGGAAAAAGAGCATAACGCCCGCATCCGTTCTTCTCGCGGCAGGCGGCGCGAAAAACCATGGGGCGGAATGGCTAACTGCCGAGGTATCTGCCGGCGTCACCGGGATCGGCACACTCGGCATTCTGACCTCGGCCGACGATTATTTGATCGCCGCCGGAAAGAAGAGCGCCCTTGCCGCAAAACTCGAATCCCTGGAAAAATGCAAAACCGTCCTCGTTCCAAAAGGCGTCCCCCTGCAGGACGGGTGGCACGTCATCGACGATCTCGTATCCGTCAAAGGCGATCGTCTTTCCTGGGACGGCGGATCGTTCAAAAACCCGCTTCTCGAACTCGCCGGATACCGCGAACCGCTCAAATGCGCCGCGGCCGCCGGTCTTCTGCTCGGTCTGGACCCTGCCCGGCTTGCGGGATTTACCGCGATCGAAGGAAGAATGCAGTATTATCTCGAAGACGGCGTGCCGTTCCTCGACAACGCAAACAGCGGAACGACAAAGGAGACCACGCTCGATGCGGCCGCCTATCTCCGCCGGCTGGTCCCGGACAAAGAGATCGTTCTCGTGATCGGCGAGGAACATAAAGCCGTATGCGAAGGATTTATGGATGACGCCATACGCCAGACGATCGAGGAGATATCCCCGATCCAGACGATTTCCGTGAGCAAATCGGGCGGCCTGAACTTCGCGGCCTCCAAGGCGCAGGCTCTGTCGCTCGCAAAAGAACACAACGCGGCTGTCCTCCTCGCCGTAAAAACATGGAGATAAAAATGCGTTACGTTCAGCCGCGTCCAAGCTCGATTGTTGCCGCCCTCTATACTCTTCGTGATCTGAATGTCGACCTCGCGATCCTCCATGGCCCGTCCGGCTGTTCATTCAAGCACGCCCGACTCTTAGAAGAGGACGGGATCCGCGTTCTGACGACCTCGCTTGGGGACGAAGAGTTCATCTTCGGCGGGCAGAAGATCCTCGAAGATGTACTCCGATATGCGGAAAAGGAGTTTTCTCCCCGCCGGATCGCCGTTGTCGGGACCTGTGTTTCGATGATCATCGGCGAGGATCTGGATGCAGCGATCGAAGCGTCCGGCATCACGACTCCTGCAATCGGCGTGTCGATCCACGCAGGATTTCGCGAGAACATCGACGGCGTCATAGCCGCACTCGAGCCGGCGGCAAAGATCGGCTGGATTTCAGAAGAGGAACTGATTCGGCAAAGAGGCGTCCTTGCCTCCGCGAACAAAACCGAGCGGGAACGCGGAGCTGCCTGCAAAACCTACATCGCCCCGTCCCGCGGTGATCTGAAGCATGTTGCCGCCGCCGAACTCGCAGAGCTGCTTCGTTCCGGCAAAAAAGGCATGGCCATCATGAATGCAAAGAAGGAGACGGCGTATATGTTCGCCGATCATCTCTGCGCCGTGCATGAATGTGCGCCGGAAGCGAACGTGACGTATGTCGCAAACCTCGAAGCCCGCGGTCTGCCGAAGGTCAGAGGGGACGCAGCCATGATCCTGGCCGAGCTGAACGAACGCGGCATCTATCCTGAACTTATCGGAGCTCTGGACGAGTACGGCGGAAACGGTCCGCGGATCGCGGAACGGATCGCGGAAGTCAAACCCGAGTTCCTCCTTCTCGTCGGGGTCCCGCACGCGGTTTCGCCCGCCGCCCTTGCCGGGATCAAAGTATTCTCCGTGACGAACGGACCGCGGCAGGTCCTCCCTCTCAAGGAGCAGGGACATGCCCATGTCATGGTCGAGGTGGATCTCCATCCAAAAACCCTCGGCGTCCACAACATCGTTGAAAGCGAGTTCGGAGCCGTTTTGCGGAGCATGTGATGAAGTCGTTCCTGATCTCGGGAGACCGTTCCGGCGCCGGAAAAACCAGCATCACCTTAGGTCTCGCCGGTCTTCTTTCAAAGGACGTGGTAGTCCAGACCTACAAGGTCGCGATGGACTACATCGACACCTCCTATCTTTCAGGCGTCACCGGCAGACCGTCCTACAATCTGGACACCTTCGTCCAGACCGATGAGGAGCTCTCCGGTCTCTTTTCCTACGGAGCAGATGGTGCCGACATCGGGATCGTCGAAGGGGTCAGAGGCCTTTACGAGGGCCGCGATTCGTTCACCGACGTCGGCAGTACTGCGGCGATCGCCAAACGCTTCTCCCTTCCGACGATCCTCGTGATCGATGCACGCAGCATCACCCGATCTGCGGCGGCTCTCGTAAAGGGGTTCCAGGCGTTCGACCCGGAAGTCAGAATCAAAGGCGTGATCCTCAACAATACCGGCGGCGGACACCATGTGCAGAAAGCGACCGAGGCAATAGAATATTACTGCGGGATCCCGGTTCTCGGCGCAGTTCCCCGAAGCCCGGAGATGGATCTTTCCATGCGTCATCTCGGCCTTGTTCCATTCGTGGAAGGCATGCGTGACCTGGGATTTGCAAAGACCATCGAGGGGATCATCCGGCATGTCGGGGCCCACGTGGATCTCGATGCGATCAAAGCCCTAGCTGAAGACGTGACCCCGGAACCAAACCGGGTCACCGAGTCGCTTGCCTCCCGCCCCGCGGCAACGCGAAATATCGCGGTCGCGTTTGACGAGGCGTTCACCTTCTACTACGGCGAGCTGGAAGCAGTTTTACAGAGTCAGGGCTGCGAAGTCACGAAGTTCAGTCCGATCCGCGGCACCCTGCCGGAGGCCGACGGGTATATCTTCGGCGGCGGATACCCCGAGATGTTTGCAGAGGAACTTTCCAAAAACACCGCGATGCGGGAAGCGGTCCTTGCGAAAGCAAAAGAAGGGATGCCCATCTATGCGGAGTGCGGCGGCCTGATGTACCTCACCCGGTCGATCACCCTCAAAAAAGGCTGGCTTGGGAGGGAAGAAGACGCAGTCTATCCGATGTGCGGGGTCTTTTCCGGAGATACCGTGATGCCGGCCGGAAAAACACTCAGATATGTGGAAGGGACCGCCGTCCTTTCCGGAAAAACCTATCCGTTCAAGGGACACGAGTTCCATTACAGCGGAGTTCTGATGGATCCGGACACCAGGTTCGCCTACACGCTCTCGCGGGGAACCGGCATAATCGGCGGCAGAGATGCGGTAATATTTAAGAATGCCCTTGGATCCTACAGCCATCTGATGCCTGTCTCGGCGAAAGCCATCCTGGCGGAGATATTTTCGGAAGAGCGGAGAAAACAGTACATTAAAGCGGATTCGCCGCAGACGTTATAGTATGATTCCGCTGTTCCTTGACCTGTCGGCATCCCGCGTGCTCGTGTTTGGCGCAGGGAGCGTAGGCGTCCGGAAAGCCCGCCATTTTACATCTGCCGCGAGGATGACCATCGTTGCTGAGGATATTTCGCCCGAGATCTTCTCTTTCTCCAATGCATCCATCAAACAGCTGGCAATCGAGGATATGGAGATCGAGGATCTCGAGAAACTGATCGGCCGCCACGACATCGTCATCGCCGCTCTTTCGGATGAAAAGGAGAACGAGCGGCTCTGCCGTCTCGCAAAAGAAGCTGGAAAGTTATACAATAATGCGACCGGTGAAGGAAACATCCGGATCCCGTCCGTCGTCTCCGGGCTCGAGTATCAGATCGCCGTCACGACCGAAAAATCGGCTCCGGTCGTCCCGGCCTTCATCAGATCCTATCTGGAAAAACAGCTCCCCTGGCTGGACAACATGATCCTCCTGCAGAACACTCTTCGTGAGGAGCTGAAACTGACCGTCACGGATCAGGCACGCCGGGCTGAGATCCTCCGCGCTGTGATCGATGATGCGGAGATACAGAATGCCTGCGTGTCAGGCGTTCCTTCGACCGAAATCTGTAAAAAATATCTATGACCCGGACACTTCTTACCGAAATCGCGGTGGCTACCGCAGATCACAGCAAATACCGCGAGGATGTCCTCGGCCTTTTCAGGTTCAGGGACGAGACCGCCTTTTTTGAAAAAGCCTCGAAGATCTTTTCCGGCGTGATCCTTCTTGAAACCTGCAACAGGGTCGAGATCCTTGTCCACGGCAGCGCCGATCAGCTGAGGGATTTCCTGCACGGAGAAAACCGGTTCGGGTTCGAGATCCTCGAAGGCGAAGCTGCCCTCATGCATCTTCTGGAACTCGCCGCCGGGACGAAGTCGATGATCATCGGCGAGGATCAGATCCTCGGCCAGATGCGGCGCTCGCTTTTACTTGCCGAGTCGCACAACACCAACGACGTCATCACCGATGTGTGTCTGAACACCGCGATCCGTGAAGGCGTGTCGATCCGGCAGAAGACCTGCATCAATAAAGGGGCGGTATCCATCGGCTCGGCCGCGGTTCTGCTCGCAGAGGAGCTGATGGGCGAACTGGACGGAAAAAACATCCTCGTTGTCGGCGGCGGAGAGATGGGGACCCTGGTCGCCCGTGCTCTCTGTGAAAAGAATCTCCGGGCGATCTATGTTACCAACAGGTCGTTTGACCGGGCTGTCCTTCTCGCAAAAGAGATCAGCGGGCGGGCGATGCGGCTCGATCAGCTGTATCCGTGCATCGCTCTTTCAGATGTGGTCATCTCCTGCACGGGAGCGCCGCATCTGATCATCCACGCGGACGAACTTGCCGAGACGATGAACGAGAGGTTCTGGCCGCTCGATCCGGAGCCGCGGCATCTTCTTTTGATCGACATCGCCCAGCCGCGTGACATCGACGACGCCTGCCGTGAGATCCCCGGCGTCTCGCTGAAAACTCTCGACGATCTGAAAAGCATCTCGGAAAAGAATCTTGCCGCAAGAAAAACCGAGTGCGAGCATGCGGATGTTCTTGCACGTGCCGCTCTCCCCGGATTCATCAAAGCATTCAACCGTGCAGCATCCGGCGATCTGACGAAAAGCCTCTACACGTGGGCGGAGGAGATCCGCCTGCGGGAAAAGAACAAGGCCCTCTCCCGTCTCAGGGACGCCGATCCCTATCTTGAATCGGTGATCGACGACCTGACGAGTGCTCTTACGAAAAAACTGCTCGAGGATGCGGCGAAAAGCATCCGGGCGAGCGCAGAATGTACCGACACACAGACCGCAGAAACCCTCCTCAAAGCAATTATTTCAGGTGAAGTATCATGTATCCGCAGATCAGAATGAGAAGACTCCGGCAGAATATTCTTCAGCCGATGTTCAAGGAAACGAGACTCGTAAAAGATGAACTGATCATGCCGCTCTTTTTCGACGAGAACGCGGTAAAGCCGGTTCCGATCGCCTCCATGCCCGGCCAGTTCCGGTATCCTCTTTCCTGTGCCGAAGAGGTCGCAGAAGAGATGAAGGCCGCAGGTCTTCGCGCCGTTCTTCTGTTCGGGATCCCGAAATGCAAAGACACCGAAGCATCGGGAGCTTTTGCCGAAAACGGCGTCGTTCAGGAAGCGACGAAACGGATCAAAGCCGCCGTGCCCGATTTGGTCGTCATCACCGACACCTGCGCCTGTGAATACACTTCGCACGGACACTGCGGGATCCTCTGCGGAAAAGAGCTAGACAACGACGCCTCGCTCATCCTGATGGAGAAGATCGCGGTCAGTCAGGCGGCGGCCGGCGCCGACATGGTCGCCCCGTCATGCATGCTGGACGGTCAGGTCACGGCTATCCGCGAAGCTCTGGACGAGGCGGGTTTTTCCAATACCCCGATCATGTCCTACTCGACCAAATTCGCGTCCGCCCTTTACGGACCGTTCCGCGAAGCCGCCGACTCAGGCTTTTCGTTCGGCGACCGGACAACCTACCAGATGAGCCCGGCAAACCGCCGGGAAGCGATCCGCGAATCCTATCTCGACGAGATGGAAGGAGCTGACATCCTGATGGTGAAACCCGCAGGATTCTATCTCGACATTCTGCGGGATGTGCGGGAGTCGACCGATCTGCCGGTCGCCGCCTATCAGGTCTCGGGCGAGTATGCGATGATCAGGGCGGCCGGAATGAACGGCTGGATCGATGAAAAGAAGATCCTGCTGGAGTCGCTTCTCGCGATCAAACGTGCGGGGGCCGATTTGATCATCACCTATTTTGCAAAAGAGGCCGCGGAGATGCTGCCATGAAAAGTGAAGAGTTATTTAATACAGCAAAGACCTGCCTTCCGGGCGGGGTCTCAAGTCCGGTGCGTGCGATAAAACCGTATCCGTTTTATGTGGAATCTGCGAGCGGGGCCATCCTCAAAACCGAAGACGGGGAAGCACTCGTTGACTGCTGCATGGGATACGGTCCCCTGCTTCTCGGTCACGCACATCCGGTGATTCAAAAGGCGATCGATGCCCAGCTCGACGCAGGCTGGCTCTACGGCACGCCGACGAAGCTCGAGATCGATCTTGCGCAAAGGATCATCCGCGATCACGACTCGATCGAGATGCTGAGATTCGTCTCGACCGGTCTCGAGGCCACGCTTGCCGCGATCCGTGTTGCCCGGGGATTTACGGAAAGGTCCGGGATCGTCAAGATCGAAGGCGGGTTTCACGGCGCCCATGACGCGGTTTTGATCGCCGCAGGAAGCGGAGCGACCACGCACGGAACACCCGACTCACTCGGCGTTCCCCCGTCCTTTGCCGCCCACACCCGTCAGGTCCCGTACAATGATCCCGAAGCGCTTGAAGAGCTGCTTTCAAAGGACAGAGACATCGCCGCATTCATCCTCGAACCGGTGATGGGAAATGTCGGCCCGGTCCTCCCGGACGACGGCTATCTCTCCGCGGTCCGCGAGATCACCGCGGCCCATGACGTTCTCCTGATCTTCGACGAGGTCATCACCGGATACCGGCTCGGAATCGGCGGAGCACAGAAAAAATACAGCATAAAACCCGACCTCACCACGCTTGGAAAGATCACCGGCGGCGGTCTGCCGATCGGCGTGTTCGGCGGCCGGCGTGACATCATGGAGCTCATTTCCCCATCAGGCGGTGTCTACAACGCAGGAACCTTCAACGGCAATCCGCTTTCGATGGCCGCAGGAATCGCGACAAACGTCTATCTCCACGAAAATGAGAGTCTCTATGCAAAGCTCGATGAAAAGACCCGGGCGATCGAGGAGTCGCTGCCGGCGAATACCCCGGGTTCGTTTGTGAGACTCGGCTCACTCTTCAAGTACTTCTTCAGAAGCACGGCTCCAAGAAATTATCTTGAGGCAAAGGAGTCGGACACCGCGGCGTTCAGGATCTTCTTCGAGCATGCGCTCAAAGACGGCGTGTTCATCCCGCCGTCCCAGTTCGAGACGAACTTCCTCTCGACCGCCCACGACCCCTCCTCGATGGAAAAAATCATATCGGTATATCAGCATGTCTAAAATTCGGATCGGCACACGCGGCAGTAAGCTTGCTCTTGCCCAGACAGAGAAGGTCATCGGTCTTCTTGCAGAGAACGGTATCGAAGCTGAGTATGTCATAATCAAAACGACCGGCGACAACATCACGGACCGCGGTCTTCATCAGATCGGCGGGTTCGGGATGTTTGTCCGCGAACTGGACAATGCAATTCTCCGGGGCGAGATCGACTGCGCTGTTCACAGTATGAAGGATATCCCGGCCGAGCGGCCGAAAGGTCTTCTCACGGTTGCGGTTTTGAAACGTGATCCTCCGTATGATTATCTGGTGATGGACGGGACAATGGAGGATCTTACGGTGATCGGCACGTCCAGTCTGCGGAGAAAGGCTCAGCTTCTCAGATATTATAATAACTGTCCGGGGATCCGGGTTGAGATGCTGCGCGGAAATCTGGACACACGGCTTGCCAAACTCGATGACGGGCTGTATGATGGGATCGTGGTCGCGGAGGCAGGCCTTAAGAGGCTGGACTACCGGCGAAACGGGATCAGGATGCCTGTCGATATGTTCGTTCCTGCGGCAAATCAGGGTACGGTCGCGGTCGTCAGCCGTGACACGCCCGAGCTTCGGGCGGCATTTGCCCAGCTGAACGATCACCAGTCGGCTCTGGACTGCGCGATCGAGCGGATCGTTATGGAAGAGGTCGGCGGCGGATGTTTCACTCCGATGGGGATCTTCTGCGAGAACCGGCACCTGATCGCCGAGGTTCTTTCGCTCGACGGCACTCGTGCCGAGCGGATCACTGCGGATGTGGTGGATCTTGAGGGGGCGAAGATAGCCGGGATCAAACTCCGGACCGTCGCCGCCGAACTGATCGCCGAGGCAAAACTTGCTCTTGGCGAACAGACCGGAAAACCCGGGAAGGTGTATCTCGTTGGTTCAGGTCCGGGAGGTCTTGGTCTTCTGACGTTCCGCGCCCGTGAGGTGATCGATTCCGCGGATGTGATCATGTATGATCAGCTGCCGGGCGACGAGATCATCGCCTCCCTTCCGGCGCGGGCGGAGAAGATCGACGTTGGAAAATACGGCGGTCATCACACGATGAAGCAGGAGGATATCGAGAAACTGCTCGTCGAAAAAGCGCAGGCGGGTGGAATCATCGTCCGGCTGAAGGGCGGCGATCCGTTTTTGTTCGGCCGCGGCGGCGAGGAGATGGAAGTCCTTCGCGAACACAACATCCCCTGCGAAGCGATCCCGGGTGTCACGAGCGGGATCGCGGTTCCCGAATGCGTCGGGATCCCGGTCACTCACCGGGATTTTGCAAGCCAGGTGACTTTTGTCACCGGTCATGAGAATCCGGAAAAGGAGGTCTCTTCTATCGACTGGAAGTGGCTGGCCGGAAGTCCCGGAACGATCGTGATCTATATGGGTGTGAAAAATCTCGGCAGGATCGCGGAACTTCTGATCGAAAACGGCCGTGATCCAAAAACGAAGATCGCGGTGATCGAACGGGGATTCCGCCCCGATCAGCGGGTGACCTGCGCCACGCTTGTGGATATCGGCGAAGTTTCCGCTCGGGTGGGACTGAAGCCGCCGGCAATTATTGTGATCGGCGAAGTGGTCGGGCTGTATAGAGAAGATTAATACCCGTTCACTCTATTTTTCGGCTGAAGGGTGTCAATGCGGCCCGTTTTTGTAATCTGAAAGAAAAAAGGATTTATTCCATGTGGATGGCGCTTTCAGGGCACTCATCTACACAGGTTTCACAGTCAACGCATTCATCAGCATTGATGACTGCCTTGTCGTCGACAAGTTCGATCGCTGCTGACGGGCAGATGTCCACACAGGTCGCACATCCGGTACATTTTTCTTTATTAACTACTGCTGGCATTTTTGGATTTACCTCGTATAATTACCATATTTCTTATTCGAAGGGGAAATACATTTCGAGTTGGCGGGATTATAACCCGAGGACCTCTTTCATCGTGTATAAACCTGGTGCCTCTCCCGGGACCCAAGCCGCTGCACGGATAGCTCCTCGTGCAAACACGGCACGATCGTAAGCCCGGTGGCTCAGCTCGATCGTCTCATAATTTTGATGGAACTGGACCGTGTGGTCCCCGACGACATCTCCCCCGCGGATCACATGCACGCCGATCTCGTTTTTCCGCTCGGTCATACCCTCGCGTCCGTACATCTCCTCGCGTTTGCCGACCTCTTCCTGGATCACTTTCAGGATCGTCTTCGCCGTTCCGCTTGGGGCATCCTTTTTGTGCCGGTGGTGCGCCTCGATCACCTCTATGTCATAATCCCCGAGGCGGGAAGCCGCATCCCGGACAAGTTCCCAGAAAATGTTCACGCCGACACTGAAGTTCGTCGTTTTAACGACCGGAACACTCTTTATCGCGTCAAGCAGTTCCGCATCCTGCTCAGGGGTGAAACCGGTAGTTCCGATCACCAAAGCCACGCCTTTTTTCGCCGCGATCTTCGCATTTACCATCGTCGCTGCTGCGATAGTGAAATCGATCATCACATCAGGTTTGATCTGATCGATAAATGAGGCAAGATTCTCGGATGAAACCACAGGTTTGCCAAGGACCGTGCCTTCCCGGATATCCACGCCGCCGACAAACTCCAGCTCCGGGTTCTCGAGGACCATGTTTGCGATCATAGTCCCCATTCTGCCGAACGCACCGCAGATTATCACCTTAATCATAACGGGAAAGCACCTCGCGAAGTACTGCGGAATTCTCCTCACCGAGTGAATCAAGCGGGAGCCTGACGTTCCCGGACTTGATCAGCCCGCGGATCTCTGCCGCACGCTTGACCGGCACCGGGTTCACCTCCATGAAAAGAGCCTTGGAAAGATCCATCAGCTCATAATGCTTCTGCATTGCTGACTGCACATCAGACCGCTTAAACATCTCATACATATCGACCATACGCTTAGGCTCGATGTTTGCCGTCACCGAAATACAGCCGTGACCTCCGACCGAAAGGACCGGAAGCGTCAGGGAGTCGTCGCCGGATGTAAGAATGAACGGATAATCGCGTTCAAGGTCCTTGGTCCCCTGAATGATCGCCATCATCTGGTCAAGGTTTCCGCTTGCTTCCTTTACCGCGACGATGTTTGGAATGGTCTTCACCATCTCGATGATCAGATCAGCGGGCAGATTCTGACCGGTCCGTCCGGGAATGTTGTAGACGATCACCGGAAGGCCGATGTCTGCGACCTTTCTGTAGTGCTTCAGCAGGCCGGATCTGTTCGGCTTGTTGTAATACGGGCTGATCAGAAGGACACCGTCTGCTCCGGACATCTTTGCGGCCCGGGTCATCAGAAGAGCTTCTTCCGTGTTGTTCGAACCGGTTCCTGCGATGGCCGGAATACGGTTGCCGGCTGCAGAAACGGTTTCCTCAATAACACGGATATGCTCGGCATGCGTCATCGTTGCCGATTCACCGGTCGAACCGCATGCAAGCAGCCCGTGGACACCGCCGCGGATGACATGCTCGATGCAGTTTCTCAAACCGTCAATATCGAGCGACTGGGACGCATCGTCATTGAACGGAGTGATGAGTGCAGGAATTACACCTTCAAACATAGTACATTACCTTTTGGTTGAATGAGATGATGTATTTTGCGCAGTCAGGGCATACGGATCAGGGAGATGTGTGCCGTTCCCATCTTCGTCTGCACGAAAACATATCTTGTCGAACGGTCAAAGTATCATGAATGGAAGATGTCTATATTGCCCGGGTCGGCGCACAGTCGATGAACCAAAACACCGGGAATAAGATAAAAGCTCTCTGTACGGCAGCAGGTCTTGCAAACATGGTGGATCCTGGCGATCTGACCGCGGTCAAGGTCCACTTCGGCGAATTGGGAAACGACGCGTTTGTAAGCCCCCTCCATGCCGCATCGGTCGTAAAAGAGATCGAGGCGATCGGAGCAAAACCTTTTCTGACCGACACCAATACCCTCTATCTCGGGGGGCGGAGAAACGCCGTCGATCATGCAAAAACCGCGGCCCTTCATGGATTCTGCTATCCGGTCTTCGACTGCCCGGTCATCATCGCCGACGGACTCCGCGGGCAGAGCTTCACCTCCGTGGATGTGTATGGAAAACATTTTGACGCAGTCAAGATCGCATCTGACATCGTCTCTGCAGACAGTATGGTTGTTGTTTCCCACTTCAAAGGACACGAAGCCGCCGGGTTCGGGGGAGCTTTGAAAAATCTCGGGATGGGCTGTGCCTCAAACGAGGGAAAACGCGAGCAGCACACCACCCGTCCGATGATCCTTGAGGACCGGTGCATTCTCTGCGGGGCCTGCATGAATGCCTGCCCCGAATTTTGCATCAGCATTGCGGGCAAATCGGTCTCGATAGATCTTGAGCACTGTATCGGCTGTCTGATGTGCATGAACACCTGTCCGGAACATGCGATCGACCTCGACTGGCAGGATGACGGGGTCGTGTTCGTCGAACGGATGATCGAGTACGCCTCCGGGGCTGTTGGAAATAAGACAGGCAAGGCGTTTTACATCAACTTCTTAATCAACATCACTCCGCATTGTGACTGCACTCCATGGAACGACATCCCGTTCGTTCCGGACATTGGTATCCTTGCCTCGATCGATCCGGTAGCTTTGGACAAGGCCTGTTATGACCTCGTGAACGGTGAAGAGGGTGTCTTGGGCAGCCTTCTCCCGGATCATCACCGCCCGGGCGAAGAGAAGTTCACCCGCGTATGGCCCGGGACCAACCCGGAACTGCAGATATCATATGCCGAAGAGATGGGTCTTGGCCGGGGCGAGTATCGTCTGGTCGAGATATGAGCCTTTTTTGGACCCGGCATGATCCCGATCCCTGAACAAACATACGCTTATCTGTATCAAAAATAAAATATGACAACACCTATGGACACGCGGATCCGCCGAATCATTTTTGCCCTTGTCGTGACAGCGTTGATGCTCGGATCCCCTTATATTCCTTATTTGGGAGTTGTAGTCCTCGCTTTTGCCGCCGTCCTCTACTTCGTGGACAAAAGCCGGTATTTTGCGATCGGAGTGGGAGTGCTGGCGATAGTATATCAGACCGGACTCATTCCCGTTTCTGCATTGATCGGGCCTTTGATGATGATTGTCTGGGGCGAGTATCTCCTCAAGATCTTCAAAAACTACAGTCATCCGCTGTTTCTCTATACTATCGGCTCGTCCGCGGCTCTTTTAGCGACGATGCTCTATACGAACGAGTTCCAGCCGCTTGTCGGCATCATCGCAGTGATCGTTCTCTTAATGCTTCGCAGCATCTTAAAAGACCGCGAGGACGGTTCGATGATCGGTCTTCTCGGGGTCGCGATGACGATCACGCTATTTGAGGATCTGCAGTTTTTTGTCGATTACCAGACACTCGCTTTTGCCGTCGTTTTGTGTGCGGCATTCGGCTACTTTGCCTACCGGGCAAAGACGATCGATATGAGCGGGGTCTTCACGGCGGTTCTGTTCGGCGTGATCCTCATCACCTTTGCCGGAGTGAACTGGTTCTTCGTTGTGATGCTGTTTTTCATTCTCGGATCCCTGTTTACCAGGTTCCGGTATGCGGAAAAGGAGTTTCTGGGCGTTGCCGAGGAGAGAAAAGGCCGCCGCGGATACATGAATGCTTTTGCGAACGCGGGCGTCGGAGTCTGCGGGGCCGTTTTGTACGGGCTCACCGGCAATGTTATCTTCATTGCTCTGTTCCTTGGTTCGATCGCGACTGCCGCGGCCGATACGCTTGCAAGCGAGATCGGCGTGACGGGGGGCACTCCGCGGATGATCACCACTCTCCGCCCGGTCCCGCCGGGAACAAACGGCGGGGTCACGCTGACGGGTGAGCTTGCCTGCCTGTTTGGGGCCGCTCTCATCAGCATCCTCGCATTCATTCTCGGCGTGGCTCCCTGGTATGTCTGTCTCATAAGCGCGGCGGCAGGTTTTATCGGCACGAATCTTGACAGTCTTTACGGCGCTCTGATCGAAAATAAGGGTTTTATCGGGAACTCCGGGACCAACCTTCTCGCCACGCTTTCGGGCGGGATTTTCGCCATGCTTGTCTGCCTGGCTTTGGTCGCGGCAGGGCTCGTCTGAGTTATCGTCTGAAGAGATCTCCGCCGTGTGCGTCGATCCCGACGACGACCGGCAGATCGGTCAGCCTGATCTCCCAGACGCCTTCCGCCATGCCGAGTTCCGGATAATGGCAGCCGGCGAGTTCCATGCATGAAGCGGCAAGAGCGGCGCATCCGCCGGTGAAAGCAAAGTAGACTGCCCGTCCGCGGAGTTCGTCACGTACCTCTTCTGACATCCCGCCTTTCCCGATCAGACCGCGGACACCGGCGTCGAGCATGTGCTTTGTAAGACGGTTCATTCGTGCGGATGTTGTCGGGCCTGCGGCGACAACCGTGTTGTGCTCTTCGTCGATGACCGGCCCGCAGTGATAGATGACCGCCCCTTTCGGATCGAAGGGGAATCCATCCTCTCTGATTTTGAGGTGGGCTTCGTCGCGTGCCGTGTAGATGATCCCGGAAAGGAGGACCCGGTCGCCGGCATGAAGATCGAGGACTTCGTCGCCGAGCGGGGTCGTAAGCCTGATCATATCTCCACCTCGACGATGCCGCGGCGGGAACACCAGCACTGAATATTTACGGCGACGGGAAGCGAAGCCGTGTGGCATGCCCCCTCTTTTACTTTGACGGCAAGACAGGTCGTTGCGCCGCCAAGTCCCATCACGCCGATGCCGAGCTGATTGATCGAATCACAGATCTTCTGCTCGAAGGAGGTCATGCGGTTTATCGGCTCGAGGAGTGCCTCTTTTGCAAAGGATGCGGCCGAGTCGAAGGTCCCGCCGATCCCAACCCCCACGATCACGGGAGGACAGGGCCGGGAGCCGGCATCTTTGACGACCGAGGTCACAAACTCCGGGATCTTTTCGATCTCGGAAGGGAGCATCATTCTGATCTGGGACATGTTTTCCGAGCCGGCACCTTTCGGGAAAACGGTGACCCGGAGAGTATCTCCCGGAATCACATGGATCGCCGGGATCCCTGCTCCGGTGTTGTCGCCGGAGTTTTTCCGGGAGATGGGGTCGACGGCGTTTGGCCGGAGCGGGACGGATTTTGTTGCCCGCCGTATCCCTTCGGTTACGGCGTCATAGAGCCTGGCTGTAAAAGGCACCGATTCGGGAATGGTCAGGTAGATGACGAAGACCCCGGTGTCCTGACAGATAGGGATGTTTTTTTCCCGGGCGATCTGGAGATTTGCAAAGATATTCTCGAACTCCCCGCGTGCGGTCGGGTTTGTTTCTTTATTGTATGCAGTATGCAGCGCTTCCTCCACATCGGGCGGAAGGATCGTCTCGGCCTGGCGGATCGCCTGTTCCACGGCGGATGCAAGACGGTTGTAGAGGGGGTCCATGGTATATCTGATTAGGTGAGATAAGAATTAATGGTTTTCATAAAAAAAGAGGGAAGGGTCATGGGGATGAACGCAGCCTCGCTGAAACCGCCCCTTCGTGGCGGTTCGCACTCGAAATTCTTATCCTCTTTTGACAACCATATTTAATCCACTCATGCATCCGGCCGTCCAAACACTCAAAAATCATATCCGTGTTGAACACGTGATTTTTGCGACCCTGCTCCTCGCGATCCTCCTCAGATTCGCATTCCTGGATCTCAAACTCTTCCATCACGACGAGGCGATCCATGCCTGGTTCTCATATCAGCTCCTGACCACCGGCAATTATCTGTATGATCCGGTGTATCACGGCCCATTCTTATACTATATCACTGCATCCATGTTCGCCGTCTTCGGCGACTCCGATCTTGTCGGCAGGATCCTTCCGGCGATCGCCGGATGTGCGCTCATCCCTCTCGTCTACTGGTTATACCGGCTCCGGTATCTGACCGGCAAAGTCGCCGTCATCGCCGCCCTCTTCCTTGCGATAGCTCCGGAACTGGTCTACTTCTCCAGATTTTTACGAAACGACATCTTCGTAGTCTTCTTCTCCCTGCTTCTGGTCGCCGCCTTCCTCGCATGGCTCGATAAAGAAAAATGGTATTATCTCGCGTTGGCCGCCGCAGCCGGAGCTCTCGGCATGTGTTCCAAGGAGAATATGCCGCTCATCCTCGTCACCTTCGGCATATTTTTCCTCTATCTTCTCTGGACCCGAAAGATCACCCTTCCCGAAAAATGGATCCGCGATCTCATCATCGCGGTCATCATCTTCTTCGGGATCATCTTCACGATGTATTCTTCATTCTGGACCCATCCTGAGATGATCCTTCAGGCAGGCCCCCTCGCAATAGAGCACTGGCTCGCGATGCATAACGAACAGCGGATCGCCGGACCGCCGGTCTTTTATCTCCTGATGTTCATCCTGTATGAACTCCCGATCCTTCTCCTCGCTTTGGCTGGTGTCATCCTCTTCCTTGTGACCGGCAAAAAACGCATCTCTGAAAAATCCGGGGAGCAAAAATCCGAAGATCAGGAACCAGAGGTACAAGAACCCAAAAAGAGCAGCCTCTTTGCCTCCTTCTTCCGTCGTCCGTCCGCTCCTGCGTTCATCGACAGAAAAAAGGAGTTTATGCGTTTTGCCGTTTACTGGATGCTCATTGCCTGTCTGACCTACGCCTACATCGGCGAAAAAGTCCCCTGGCTCTCCCTCCATCAGCTGGTGCCGATGATCTTTGTCGCAGCGTTCGCTCTCACCTTCGCCGGAAAATACTGGAAGATCCTGCTTGCCGTCTGTGCGGTTCTCCTGTTTGCGATGACCTGCTATGTGGCATACACCCCGGCAGATATCGCCGAACCGATCATTCAGGTCCAGAACTCCGAAGATCTTGTTCCTCTCATGGCCGCGATCGATACTTCCGACAAAATTGCCCTTGCGACAGATCAGGCCTGGCCCTTCATGTGGTATTACCGCGGTGATGCCTGGGACATATTCACGTATTACGGCGGAAAGAAAGATTCTTCCACGCTTCTTGCCGGAGACTTTGACATCATCATCACTCATGATGATGAAAGTTACGAATCGCTTGCCGGGTACACGAAAGAGACGATCCGGCTGAACTACTGGCTTGACTGCCCGGGCACCGGAGAGGATCCCGGCTGGATCGCCTACTACTTCACCCGTGCAGGCAAGATCGGCAGTTACAACGTCGACGTGTTCACCAGAAGTCCTGTCTGACCGGACAAATCACGTAACTACTAAGACTCTCCCCGCCAATATAGATACATCTATAGGGAAATGTACATGGAACAGGGCATCGTGGAACTGGAAGAGCTGCGCAGCAGGTTACTGGATCTGACACTCCGCAACAATCTGCTGAATTATAAACCGTCTCCCGGCAGATCGATCGAGGTCATCGACTGTGATCCGGCGGAGATCTATCGGATCCTTGTTCTTGACGAAAAGGGGATGAAGTTTTACCCGGCAAGTAAAGCTTCACTGCGTGATCCGGAGGATAAACGTATCTGGAAGTACCCTGCGTTTTCCAAGACGGCCAAGTATGCCGATCTCATTCTCAATACTCCTTATACCGATGTCGAACTCCGCAAAAAGCTGTACAGTCTCCAGACCAAAAGCCGGACCGTTTTTGAAGAGCAGGGATATCCAGTACTTTATCTATCGCTCGGGCTCGTTGAATGGACCGAACGTGACTGTCCGGCAAAACCGTTCAGGGCCCCGCTGCTTCTGATCCCGGTGGATCTTGAACGTCAGAAGATCAAAGAGAATTATACGCTTCGCTGGACCGGCGAGGATCCCACCCTTTCCTTATCACTTATTGCGAAACTTGCTGAGCAGGGGGTCATCCTGCCGGATATGGGTCATCCGGAGACGATCGAAGAGATCACTGCCTACTTTGCCCTGATCCGCGAGACAGTCGCTGAAAAAAACTGGGTTTTTACACTGGGTATCACGCTGGATCTGTTCAGTTTCCGCAAATTTGTTATGTTCAAGGATCTGGATCCGGCGAGTTGGGAGGGTGTTTCTCCGCTTGAGAAGAATCCGCTGATCAAACGGATCTTTCATCCTCAAACAGATGACGATCCATCTCCGCCGTTCTTGGAGAACGAGGTGGATCTCCGTCTTCCAAGCGAACGCAGTTTCAATATTCTGGATGCCGACTCCTCCCAGATCGCCGTGATCGAGGAGGCAAAAGCCGGGAAAAATCTCGTGGTCGAAGGACCGCCGGGCACCGGAAAAAGCCAGACGATCGCGAACATGATCGCTGAGATGCTGGCTTGCGGCAAAACCATACTCTTTGTCAGTGAAAAGATGGCAGCTCTTGAGGTGGTGAAACGCCGGCTGGATACAGCAGGTCTTTCTCCGTATTGTCTTGAACTTCACAGCCAGAAGGCAAAGAAGACCGAGTTCATACGTGAACTGGAGAAGAGTGTGCGTCATCCTTCGGCGGGATCGTCCGGGATCGAGTCGTGTCATCGTCAGATCGATTCCCTGAGAGTGGAGTTGAGCGGGTATTGCAGTGAGCTGAAAACGCCGATCGGGGCCTGCGGGTTCACGCCGTATGATCTGTTCGGGATCCGCGAACAGTACAGATATGAGTTCGAAAACAGCCCTCACCGGAAAAACTACCGGCTCCAGAAGATCCCGGTAGAGGATGCATCCGAGATAACGCCTGATGAGTATAAGGCGGCCATCTCTGCTCTGCAGGAGATCGCGGCGTATATTCCCGCGCTCCTCTCTGACGATCAACCCCTTTCCGGTCATCCGTGGGCAATGACCAGACCCGGAATGATCCTCCCGAGTGATCAGGACGAGATCCGTGAGATGGTGATCCAGTATCAGAGCAGGATCCAGGATCTTCAGACGGTCATGCGGTCCATTACTGATCTTACGGACGTGCCGGTCCCCCGGAGCGAAACCGAGGTCTCCCGCCTGATCGAGACCTGCCGGTATCTGCTGAATGAATTCACGGTGTCGATTGATATCCTGAAAAATCCGCTGTGGGGAAATCAGGCGGAACTGAACCGTCTTATCGCAAACATGCAGGATCTGTATGACCACAGCTCCCGGATCCTCGCAAACTTTACTCCTGAGATCTTCCTGCGCAATCCCGCCCGTCTGTACTCGGAGTTTCTCGCGTATAAGGAAAAGGGAACGATCGGAAAAATGTTCTCCGGCGGGTATAAGAAGCTGAAGGCTGAAATCGCGGAGTATTATGTTGGTTCCATGCCGGATGATGCGAAGATCCTCTCGGATCTGAAGGATGCACGCAATTATCTGACCGCACGGGATGAGTGGGAGCAGGACAAAGCAGTGTATCTTTCCCTGTTTGCCCCGGTCTGGAAGGATGAATACACGCATCCTGACTCTCTTCGCGCGTATTCAGACTGGATACTTGCCGTTTTAACAATGGTGCAGGAAGGTCTGATCACTCCGCATACGATCGAACTTCTGTGTTCCGGGCAGATCACGGGGTCGTCGTTAGCACCGCAGTTCACTGCTCTGGAGGAGACGGTCATCGCTCACAGCGAGGCACGGGAAGCGCTTTTTGCCCGTCTTGGCGTGACCGATTTTGAATCAGATCAGACGTTTGCCTCTATGCGGAAACTCACCGACATCTGGATCACGGAGATCGACAGGCTGAGCGAGTGGAGTAAGTTCCTAACTTTCGTGGAGAGCTGTGAAAAGACAAAGGCATCTGCCGTGCTCCCTCTGCTTTTCACCGATAAGATCTCGGCAGAAGCTCTCATCCCGGCATTTCTTACCGGCTATGCGGACGCTCTTTTGAAAGAAGCATATCGTGTTCGTCCGCTTCTTGCCCGGTTTGCCCAGGCGCCTCATGAACAGAAGATCGCGGCCTTTGCCGAGTATGACCGTGCTGCGATATCCGCAAATGCGGCGAGGATCGTTCAGAAGCTGGACAAGTCCGTTCCCGAGATCTTCACCGGCGCCTCCCGGGATTCGGAGATGGGTGTTCTGACCGGCGAGTTCAACAGAAAACGCGGTCATATGTCGATTCGGACCCTGATGACGAAGGCGGGCGGACTCATCCAGCAGATCAAACCCTGTTTTATGATGAGTCCTCTTTCGGTCGCCCAGTATCTGGATCCTCACGCGGTGAAGTTTGACATCATCATCTTCGATGAGGCCAGTCAGGTAAGGCCCGAGGACGCGCTGGGAGCTTTGATGCGCGGCAGGCAGCTTGTTGTGATGGGCGATTCACGTCAGCTTCCGCCGACGACGTTCTTTGATCAGATCGCAACATCGGATGAGGGTGATGAGGAATCGGTTGCCGGCATTGGGGATATGGAGAGTCTGCTGCATGTCTGCAAACAGTCGTATCCGACGAGAAGGCTCCGCTGGCATTACCGGTCCCGGCATGAATCGCTTATAGCAGTATCCAATGAGGAGTTCTATGACGGAAGTCTGATGGTGTTCCCCTCGCCGCGGCATGAAACACCGGATCTGGGACTTACGTTCGTCCATCTGCCGGATACGATCTACGAACGCGGCAGATCGGGCGTCAACAGAGGTGAGGCACAGGAGGTTGCCCGGGCAGTAATCTCGTATTATCAGAAGTACCCGGATAAAACACTCGGTGTTGCGACCTTCTCTACCCGTCAGCAGGAGATCATCCGTCATGAGGTGGATATTCTGCTTCGTGATCATCCGGAGGTCGAGATGCTGATGAGGCCGGCAAACGGCGAGCATTTCTTTGTGAAGAATCTGGAAACGGTCCAGGGTGATGAACGCGACACGATGATCATCAGCATCGGCTACGGATTCGATGAGAACCACCGTCTTTCCCGCAACTTCGGACCGCTGAATCAGTCCGGCGGCGAGAGACGGCTGAATGTTCTGATCACTCGTGCACGGGAACGGTGTGTGGTGTTTTCAAACTTCCGCGGCGCCGATCTCCATATCGATGCCGAGTCTTCTTCAGGGATCGCGTCTCTCTCGAGATTCCTCACCTATGCAGAGGACCGCTCTTCTCTAAGATGCAGTTCTTTGTCCGGAGGCGCTGATGAATCTGCGTATTTCCCGGATTCCGTCTCCGTCATGCTTGAGGACAATGGATACGGTGTGTCCAGAAACATCGGGTGTGCCGGGTTCAGAATCGACATTGCTGTCATGGATCCCGGGGATCCGGGTGTGTATCTTGCCGGGATCCTCTGTGACGGGCCGAATTACTGGTCTTCAGAGGTGACGCGGGATCGCGACCGGTTACGCATCCAGGTTCTCGAAGGACTCGGCTGGCATCTGATCAGGATCTGGTCTGCGGAGTGGTTCCAGCATCCGGTTTCCTGCACGAAGATCCTTCTCGATTTCCTTGCCGAGGCACAAAGACCCCCGGGACCGGCAGTTTTGCTAAAGGATCCGGTGCCTGAAATGGAAACTGAAGCGGCTTGTCCCTCTCTAAAGAAAGAAGAGCCGGCTTTGGTCCGACCGCTGGTGTATGCAATGGTCAAACTCGAGCCGTATGTTTTCTGTACTGAGTGCGATCTTGTCAAGTATCATCAGTTTAAATCCGTTCCGGCCCCAGTCCTTACAACGGCGGTCATTCAGATCGTTTCCGTTGAGGGACCTGTTTCTTTGAACGTGCTGTATGTCCGGATCAAAGAGCTTGGCCGTGTCCCGAAGATGACACCGGCGATCAAGAAAAAGATCGCAGCCCTTCTGACCGATGAAGTGCATGCCGACCGTCTGACTGTGGATGAAGAGGGATTTTATTCTGTTCCTCTTAAAGATATCGCGGCACGGGAACGGCCGGCGAAGTGGTCCTGCGATGATGTTTCTTTCGAGGAGATCAGCCGTGCGGCAGAGATCATTCTTGGCAAACAGTTTGCAACGCCAAAGTCGGATCTGATCCGGCAGACCGCCCTCGTCCTTGGGTTCAAATTGACTGCGCAGGTAAAAGCAAGGGTGGAGAACGGGATCGATGCCGCGATCGCCTCGGGAACGATCATTGTCGGGGGAGACAAACTCATCCGGTCTGCTGCAGAATAGTTCCACACCTTTTTTCTGATGGCAGGTCCAATAAAATATCTAACAGTCTTTTGGATTTTTAGATAATATGTTTGAGTCGATTTCCGCAGTAACGAACTCCGCAGGGTATCTCCTGGAAGGAGTGGGGGTGACCCTTCTTTTAGTGGGTCTCTCCCTTTTTATAGGGTTCATCTGCGGGATCGTGCTGACTCTCGGTCAGGTATACGGTCCTGCCCTGGTCCGCAGGTTCGTAAGCATCTATGTCTGGTTTTTCCGTGGACTACCCAATATCGTCCTGCTGTTTCTGTTTTACTTCGCGCTCTTCCCGTTCATGGGCTTTGATATGCCGGCATTCGGCGTGGCCGTGACCGTTTTAGGGCTCAGGAGTGCAGCCTATCAGTCCCAGATATTCCGGGGGGCGATCCAGTCATTGTCCGATGGACAGATGCTTGCCGCACGTTCTCTTGGCATGACCAGATGGCAGGCGATCCGCTCGATCGTTCTGCCCCAGTCGCTTCGACTTTCCCTTCCCGGCTGGTCGAATGAGTATCCTGTTCTCCTGACGGATTCATCGGTTGCCTATGTGATCGGGGTTGCTGAGCTTCTTACACGGACGAGTCAGGTGATTTCCCGCACAGGCGAGCCGATGATCCTGTATCTCTCCTGCGCGGTGATATTTATATTGCTGAATTACGGCGGAATGATGATCATTCAATATGTGGAAAAGAAAGTCCGGATCCCGGGATTCGGCAACAACGAGGCTGAGTGTTTATGAGTGACGTTCCCATTCTCAAAGTCGAGAATCTCTGCAAGTCGTACGGTGACCTTGATGTGTTGAAATCCGTTTCGTTCGAGGTCCGCAAAGGAGAAAAAAAGGTTTTCGTCGGTCCGTCAGGTACCGGAAAATCCACACTTCTCCGGTGTATCAATCAACTGACGGTGCCCGATAGCGGGTTTGTGTATCTGAACGGCGAGGAGATCGTGCACTCCGGAAAAAAGATCAATGCATACCGGCAGAAGATGGGCATGGTCTTTCAGAACTTCAATCTCTTCGATCATCTGACGGCTGTTCGAAACGTGGAACTCGCCCTGCTGAAAGTGAAAAAGATGGATAAAAAAGCAGCACGCGAAAAGGCGATGTATGAGTTGGAACAGGTCGGTATGGCTGACCGTGCGGACTTTTATCCGGCTCAGCTGTCCGGAGGGCAGGCTCAGCGTGTTTCCATTGCCCGGGCCCTTGCCATGGATCCCGAGGTCATGCTTTTCGATGAACCGACCTCGGCTCTCGATCCCGAACTCAAACGCGAGGTGATGGAGGTCATGCGGACCCTTGCAGCGAAAGGGATGACCTGTATCGTGGTTACCCATGAGATGAAGTTTGCGACCTCGTTTGCCACCGAGATATATCTGATGGAGAAAGGCGAGATCGTTGAACACGGTCCGCCGTCGGAGATCCCGACAAGCCCGAATTTTGTAAAAACACGCGCGTTTATGGGCAGTTACGCAGACGAGTGATATGGATAATCTGACCAGTACCCCTGTGCCTTCTGACGGGCTGAGCGGATTTTTCCAGAATGTTCTGGACTCACTCATCTCTCAGATCCCGTTCTGGCAGGACATTCTGCTCCCTGCTCTCTGGGAAGGGTTGTGGGTGACGATGCAGCTTGTGATCATGACTGCCCCACTTGGGTTCCTGCTGGGTCTTCTGGTCTCCGTGTCCCGGGTTTACGGACCTGCACCGGTAAAATGGCTTGCTCAGCTGTATGTGATATTTTTCCGCGGATGTCCGCTTCTGGTCCTGCTGTTTATTCTGTACTTCGGTCTGCCGTCCTTAGGTATTGTTTTAGGTTCGTATCTGTCTGCACTCGTCGGCTTCATATTGTGCAACTCGGCTTATAACTCGGAGTATCTCCGCGGAGCACTTCAGTCGATCAAGCGCGGCCAGCTGCTCGCGGCCAGGTCTTTAGGTATGACGAAGGCACAGGGAGTTTTGTATGTGGTGGTCCCGCAGGCTCTGCGCCGTGCTCTTCCCGGCGTCTCAAATGAGTTCATCTATCTGATAAAATACTCTTCACTTGCGTATGTGGTCGCGGTGATCGAGCTTACCGGCGCAGCAAAGATCATTGCAAGTAAATATTTTATGTACTTCGAGGCTTTTTCGGCAGTCGGCATCTTCTATCTGGTTCTAGTGACGATCACGACGTTCGGGGTCCACTGGCTTGAGAAAAAATATGCGATCCCCGGGGTGTCGGGTTCTGCTGTGAACGCCCGCAAAGAGCAGTAAATCCACTTTACAATCATTTAAATACTTTTTATACCTATTCTTTTCCATGGCATTATCAGTTGATGTTATAGATAAGCTCGCTGCGCTGATCACGGCTGCTTTTGGACTGGTCGCGGCTCTTGCATGGAACACTGCGATCCAGGCGGTATTTAAGGAGATTTTCGGCGATCAAAGCAGTATTCCGGCAATGCTCGGCTATGCCGGTTTTGTGACCATCATTGCGGTCGTCTTCACGATCTGGATTGGGGCTGTCTCGAACAAGACAAAGGAAAAGGTTGTGAAGGTCAAAAAAGAGTGAATCTACCCAATTCTTTTTTGCCGGGCATGCATTACTAGTAGTATGCGTGTTTGTTGTGCTCAGCTGACCCAGGTTTGGGATGATGCGGATGCAGCTTTTTTGAAGGCTGATACTTTTCTTAGCGAGAACGCAGGTAAGGCCGATATGGTAATGTTTTCCGAGCAGTTTGCGACCGGTTGGCGGCCGAATGCCTCGCCGTTCTCCGGCGAAGGGGTGAAAAACCTCTGGCTTGCTCTTGCAGCAAAGCATAAGGTCTGCGTTGTCGGTTCCTATCAGAAAGCCGCTGCCGAAGGGCTGCCGCAGAATACGATGCTTGTGTGCGGTCCGGCGGGGGAGGTGGTTGCCGAGTATTCCAAGATGCATCTGTTTGTCCCGGGAAAGGAGGACAGGAGTTTTTCACCCGGTGCCGAGCCGGTGACGTTTGAGTATGGCGGTGTGAAGTTCGGGTGTGCAATCTGTTTTGATCTGCGGTTTCCCGAGTTGTTCCGTGAGTATCTGAAGACAGGGTGTGAGTGTGTGCTTGTTCAGGCTGCCTGGCCGGCGGCCCGGGTCGCGGATTGGGAGCTTCTGCTTCGGGCGAGGGCTTTGGAAAACAGGGGGTTTGTTATCGGAGTTGCGTGTATGGGCTATGATCCCGCTTCGGGTACGGATTACTGCGGGCGGAGTATGGTGTGTGATTATGAGGGGCGGGTTGTATCAGACGGTGGCGTGTTTGAGGGGGTGTGCGTTAGCGAGGTGGATGTGGATGGGGTGAGGGAGATGAGGAGGGCGTGGGGGTTATGTTCCCACGATTGTTTTTAATCTGGAGAAAAAAATAGTGTTCTCATCCATTATTTTCTCTGAAAATCATCATCACATCTGACAATATCCTCTTCAGTCAGAATATCTCCATTTTGCACTTCGATAACCTCAAGTGGAACTTCTCCATGATTTGCAAGCCGGTGGATAGTGCCTGCAGGTACAAATGTGCTCTCACCAGCTCTGACGAGAAAGGTATTCTCTCCATTCGTGACTTCCGCAAGTCCGCCTACCACGACCCAATGCTCACTCCGGTGATTATGATATTGAAGAGAGATCCGTTTGTGCGGGGCGACAACCAGTTTTTTAATAAGGAACGTTTTACTCCGTAGCAGAATTGTGTACGTCCCCCATGGTCGGTGAACGGTTGTGTGGTTAATAACTCGGTCATCATTTTTTTGGCGAAGCAGTTCAGTGATTTCCCCAATTTTCTGCGTCTGATTTTTTGGACAAATCATTAGAACATCCGCTGTGTCGATGATCGCCATATCGGAAATGCCAATCGTGGAAATCAGTTTATCTGACACGATGATATTGTTTTTTCCATCCGGTGTGATGTAATCTCCGTTCACCACATTTCCTTCGTTGTCTTTATCGCTTACTGAATAAAGGGCTTCAAAACTCCCGAGATCGTTCCATGAAGTAGATAATGGAACGACTGCAACGTTTCGTGTTTTTTCCAGCAGACCGTAATCAATCGAGATCTTTGGCGTAAGTTCGTATGCCGTCGCTATATCGTGGCTGAATGCATGGAAGACATCCGGCGCATATTTTCTGCACTCTTCGAGAAACATATCTGCTGAAAAACAAAATATCCCGGCATTCCAGAGGTATCCCTCTTTCAGATATTTTTCTGCAGTTTTTTTGTCGGGTTTTTCCACAAAGGCCGATACCGTGTAACCCCCCTCAAGTTCGTCTCTTGGTTTGATATAGCCATATCCTGTATGAGGCGTTGTCGGAACGACGCCGAATGTTACTATATAGTCATTCGTAAGTTTTTCGGCTGCTTTGATTGTCGAAATGTATGCATCCTCCACTTCTAGAATCTGATCTGAAGAGAGAACAAGGATCACAGCTTCTTTATCCTTCTCATAAATTTTTAGAGAAGCGTAGGTGATAGCCGGAAGGGTGTTTTTTCCGCAGGGTTCTTGCAGCACGTTACAGGAGATATTGATTTGACTGAGCTGATCATTTACAAGGAATTTGTGGGTGTCGTTTGTTACAACAAAAATTTCTTCCGGTTTTGAAAATATTGCGGCACGCAAAACGGTTTTTTGAAAAAGTGACCTGTCACCGAAAAGCGGGATAAACTGCTTGGGGTAGTTGCTTCTGCTCAAAGGGAAGAGGCGTGTGCCAAAGCCGCCGGCAAGAATTATTGTGTGCATATTCTGTTTATATGTTGTGTAAAAGTATAGATATAAGGTTGTGTATATAATATTAAAAATATAAATGTTAAGATATATTAATGGAGTCACTCGATTGTGGTGGATAATAAATAACTAGGAATTTTAGATACGATGAATAGAATATTGTTACTTGAACCAAATCCATACCACGGTGAAGTCTTGCCTGGATTAACAAAATATTTTGAAGATATTGGGTATGTTGTTGACGTATATCTTCAAAAAAAAGTATATGAAGAACAACCTTTCTGTCGTTATTTGCACTATGGGAAATTGCTCTCTTACAACATGGAAAATATCCGCGAAATCTTGTCAGCGGATGCAATCCGAAAGTATGATTTTCTCGTTTTATCATCAATGGAGTATGGGCATGATGGGAAAATTGAACGATTTTTAGACTATCTTGGATTTATGCCAGACACAAAATATGGTATCCTTGGTATTTATCATACGGTGACATTAATTAATCAATTTAATGACACATCACTTTTAAATGAGGGACGGTTGTTTTGCTTATCTGAATTTCAGGCACAAAATAATGTTTTCAATATGAAAATGTTGAATCCTCACTATTTCTGCAAAGATTTGAAACTTTTTTCTGGGTTTCAAGATAAACGTAGATTTCTTGTCATTGGTAATGCAGCTGAATTGCAAATATTGGCGGATAATGTGCTCAGTTTAGATCAAAAACTAAGGGATCAAATAAGCATTAAATACATTGGTAGTGAATCTACTGCAATCATAAATCAAATTAGACTGTTTATTCGTAATCCTATAAAACACGTTGATTTTATTGGAAGAGCTATAAAATTCTTAAAGTCTCATCTGAAAAATAATCTAAATGAATCTAACGTAATTTCAAAGTTAGGACGTCTGTGTTTTTGTGAAATGTATGCCGAGATTGAAAATACAGATTTTATTATTGTAATGATTGATAAAGATAATCCAAAACATCAGCATTATCTGAATAAAGTAACCTCGGGAATTTTTCAGATCATTATAGGATTTCACAAACCGTGCATCATCCAAAAAGATGTTGCTGATGTTTATGGATTTACTGAACAAAACAGTATTACTTATGAAAAAAAGAATCTATGTCCAGCCATCACCTGTGCAATACAGATGACTGACTTAGAATATCAACATATGACGTTTAATCTGGATAATCTTGAAAAACAAATATACAATAAATCTCTTGAGAATTTGAAGTTGGAAATCTCAAGATTACAAACAGAAATGTCACAATTAATATAAGAGAAAATTAGAAATTACTCATATGGAATATTGTGGTGATTATTAACTATGGATAATTTTGCTTTTTTTACTTGTAACCTACAAAAAGGATTTTCTTTACGCCAAGCGTTTGGTCGAAACCTATTATAAATACAACATTGATAATCTTCCTCTTTATATAGTATTGCCAAGTGCAGATGAAGAAGAGTTTGATACATTACTCAACATACGTGATAAAAAAATAGAGAATTTCTAACAACCCTTTTTTCCCCGACAGAAAGTACTTTCTCTGCGTACGTTGACTCTTATGTATGGGGACTTTCAGCAGCTTTGGTCTCAACCAGGCATATCACGAACGTTATGAAAAACTTGGCGATCGCCTC
>JAYFOG010000028.1:0-19734 GCA_034932965.1 Methanocorpusculum sp. | reverse complement strand
TAACAACTATCTCTTACTGAAACTACTTAAAGCATAATCAAGTACAAATATTAGCATCTTTAATCGAGGTATGGAACACAAATATGGAACACGATGATAATCCCGGACAAAGACAAAATGAAACTGTTATGGGGACAGTTTTGGATGTAAATCCGGCGCAGGTCACGGCAGAGACCCTGGCGCGGGACACTCCGCCTGTGAAAGAGGCGTATGCCTCTGACGCATATGATGCCGAGCTTTTTGGAGGCGTTCAGTTTGACACCACGGCAGATCTGGTCATCCCCCCGTCGCTGATCGATCAGGTCATCGGTCAGGAGCACGCGGTGGATGTCATCAGAAAAGCTGCTACTCAGCGCCGGCATGTCATGATGATCGGCAGTCCGGGTACTGGAAAGTCCATGCTCGCAAAGGCGATGTCCGAGCTTCTTCCAAAAGAAGAGATGCAGGACATCATGACCTACCCGAATCCGGAGGATAACAACAACCCGATCATCCGTGTGGTTCCTGCAGGAAGGGGAAAGGAGATCGTTGCTGCGCACAAAGAAGAGGCACGCAAACGCGCCTCCTCGAAAAACACCATGCTGCTTATTCTTATCATCGGTGTTCTGGGTATCGCCCTTATCTCAGGTCAGCTTCTGATGGGTATCGTCGCGGTGGCATTTATCTTTCTTGCATTCCGTTCGTTCATGCCTAAAGAAACTGCGATGGTCCCAAAGCTCATCGTCTCCAACAAACCCGACTCAACCGCACCGTTCGTGGACGGGACCGGTTCCCACGCAGGGGCGCTGCTCGGCGATGTTCGTCACGATCCGTTCCAGTCGGGAGGTCTTGAGACTCCCGCACATGACCGTGTAGAAGCTGGCGCGATCCACAGAGCGCACAAAGGTGTTTTGTTCATCGATGAGATGAACACGCTTGAGCTTTCTTCACAACAGAGTCTTTTGACTGCCCTGCAGGAAGGAGAGTTCCCGATCACCGGGCAGTCAGAACGTTCATCCGGAGCAATGGTTCGTACAGAGCCGGTCCCCTGCCGGTTTTTGATGATCGCTGCAGGAAATCTTGACGCTGTCCAGCATATGCACCCTGCACTTCGAAGCCGTATTCGCGGATACGGTTACGAGGTCTATATGAGCGAGACCATGAACGACACGCCTGAAAACAGGGCAAAACTCGTCAGGTTCGTTGCGCAGGAAGTTAAAAATGACGGAAAGATCCCGCATTATGATCCATCAGCCGTATCCGAGATACTTCGTGAGGCCAAGCGCCGGTCCGGCAGAAAAGGTCACCTGACGGTAAAACTGAGAGATCTCGGCGGTCTTGTACGTGTCGCTGGTGACCTTGCCATCCAGGAAGGATCACCGGTCACGTCGATGAGTCATGTGGTTTCGGCAAAACAGATCGCCCGTTCCGTCGAAGATCAGATCTCCGATGAGTACATCCGCCGGACCCGGGATTATGATCTGACGATCGTTTCCGGCAGTCTTGTCGGGAGAGTCAACGGACTTGCCGTTGTCGGCAATGATGCCGGCTCGGTCCTTCCGATCACGGCAGAGGTCACTCCCTCGCAGGGGGCTGGCATGGTTATCGCCACCGGTCTATTGAAGGAGATCGCTCAGGAGTCAATCAAAAACGTGAGCGCCCTGATCAAGAAGTTCTCAGGGACCGATATCCGTAAAGTGGATATCCATGTCCAGTTCATCGGAACCTATAATGGTGTCGAGGGAGATTCGGCATCTGTTACCGTAGCAACCGCAGTGATCAGCGCTCTTGAAGACATCCCCGTCCGTCAGGATGTGGCGATGACCGGTTCCCTTTCGGTCCGCGGCGATGTTCTGCCGATCGGCGGCGTGACCTACAAGATCGAGGCAGCCGCTAAAGCAGGGATACGAACGATCATCATCCCGCAGTCGAACCTCGCTGATGTCCTCATCGAAGAGCGGTACACCGATATGGTCAGCATCATTCCGGTGACCCGAATCGAAGAAGTGCTCAGATACGCCCTTGTTCCTGCGGATAAAGTGGCGTTCGAACAGAAACTTCTCCAGATCGGCAAGCATATGGATATTCCAAAAATGCCTATGCCTGCTGACAAAGCCGAAGCGTAAAACCGGCGCTTCGTCTCACTTTTTTATTCTTTCAAAAGGAGTTACGCGGTGGGCTTTCTCATGCTTCCACACCCAGCCATATACTTCACGAATTGTATCCTCACAATCATTACATATTTCTCATCTGAATACTTCACTCCAGATGAACTACCTGGAATCGTATTGGGTCCTCAGCAAATAGGATATCCCACCGCGGCCCCGCACCCCGGATCAAAAAAAAAGAGGATGAGACTATAAGAAAAACCGGCACGCAAGCGAGGGTCAAAGACCCGAAGCGGAGGCGGGGACTTTTAGATCCCTCAGCGGAGCAAATCTTTGATTTGCGACCAAGTCGATAGACTTGCGTTCGCGTTAATTCGCGGAGGCGTGCAAGCCAAAGGCTTGCGTGCCGCCTCAAATGGGCTTTGCCCATTTGGGCTTATTCAAGCGAGCGAAGCGAGTCGGAGAGCAAATCTATGATTTGCGGTTCGCGGTTAAATAATCTCATGTTTCCACACCCAGCCGTACCCTTCCTGAATTGGATTCACACCCACACCGCGTAACTCCCATATCAAATCTCTTCGCGGCGCCGTACTTTTATTCGGGTCCTGACTTTTAGAACAGGCCCTATGTCTGTCCGCGTTATCCTAAGATATATCTAGCCCCGCGTCGTATTTTATTTCGTTTACGTGATGCTATGACGAAATATCTGTTCAACGAAGGCATTGTATGGGAAGACCGCCGTAAGGGCTCGTATCTGCTTCCTTACATCATCATCTTCATCCTCCTTGCAGTAATAGCGATTGTGATCTGGCTCACTGCGCCGATCTCCGGACTATTTCCGATCCTGCCGGTCATCCTTCCCGCCTGGTTCATCTCTCCTGATCTTCTGACGCGGATCCTTGTCTCGGCTGTGGCAGGCGCGGTCGCGCTGATTATTCTCATCACTGGTCTGGTGGAGCTCAACCGCCCGCGTTTGTATCTTACTCCGCGAAGACTCTGTCTGATGGCAGGTCTTGGCTCCTACAAAGAGGTGCGTTTTGACAAGATCGATGCGATCCGGGTGAAAAAACATACGATTATTATATCCGCCGGAGGAACCACAGTAATCAAATTCGGTCCTATCCTTGATCCATATGCGACCAGAAATGCTATCGTCGGGCTCATCACGTTTGAGATCAAACCTCCGGAAGATGAGACGATCGTTTTTGATAAGGCTGTCCCGATCCTCAAAGACGACGATGATGTCTTCGATGCTGACGTTATAAGCTCCTGACCCTCCCCTCTTTTTTTTTACCTCTTTGATCCTTTAAAAAACAGAAGATATGTTATTCTTCAGGATCAAATACTACCCAGTACAACCATGGAAAAAATACGATATTATGACATCCGGTACGTCAGGGGGACTGTGACCTCCATCCAGACGGAGAACCGGGTGATCGAGAATGCCGGCACTTCCTTTTACGGCAAAGCTCTCTTCCGTGTCTTAGGTGAACACGGCTGGGGGTACTACTGTGCGTCATCCATTGACATGGATGATAAAAAGACAAAGGACCTCTGTCTCCAAAAAGCAGCAGTTTCAGCAAGGCTTGCCGGAGTCCACGCTGAGATCGCAGATGTTTCTTTGGGCACACCGCGCTTTTGGTCCTGTTCGGGAAAAGAACAGGCAGAAACGCCGCTTGAAGAGAAGGCCCAAACGCTCCTTCTTCTCGAAAGTTCGGCCAATATCCCTGAGATATGCAGTACATCCGCACGCTACTCCGAGCAGTATCAGGATGTCATCTTCGAGGATTCAAACGGCTATGAGGCATCATCATCAGTCTGCCGGACCTTGTTTACGGTCACCTCGGTTGCGAGCCGCGGAGCCGATATGCAGATGAACTATGAACAGGAGGCTGTTGTCGGCCCTCTCCCGCTGAAAGAGTATATCCCCTGCGGTGAAAAATGTGCAAAACGCGCAGTTGAGCTTCTGGATGCCTCGGCCGTAGCCGGAGGACGAATTCCGGCCGTTCTCGATCCTGCGATCGGCGGCGTATTTGCTCACGAAGCGGTAGGTCATGCAAGCGAAGGGGATGCTGTCAGAGACGGTGTCTCCGTTCTTGCAGGAAAACTGGGCGAAAAAGTAGGGTCATCTGTTGTCACCATCATCGATGATCCGTCCATGCATGGATACGGCTACGAACCCTTCGATGCTGAAGGTGTTGCCTGCGGTCCGACCGAGCTGATCAAAAACGGGGTCATGAACAAATATATGCATTCAAGAGAAACGCTTGCGGCCGTTGGTCTCGAAACCGGAGATGCCGGTCATGCCAGAGCCGAACCCGGCATGCAGCCGCTGGTTCGCATGAGCAACACCTATATTCGGGAAGGCGATTCCTCCTATGACGAGATCGTCGCTGAATGCAGAAAAGGGGTCCTCCTGATCGGATCACGCGGCGGTCAGGTCGATCCGGGCCGGGGTGCCTTCCAGTTCAATGCAAAGTACGGATACCTGATCGAGAACGGCGAGACTGGAAAAATGATCCGTGACGTCTCACTTTCAGGCGACATCCTTTCGGTCCTGCATAACATTTCACTCTGCGGCAAAGAACGCAAAATGTCTTCGGGGATGTGCGGAAAAGGGCAGTCAGTTCCAGTGTCGGATGGAGCTCCGTATGTGTATCTGACCGAGGCTTTGGTAGGGGGCAGCGGCAATGTCTGAACCCGATATCGACAGGATCCTCGCATATGGGGAGAAGTTTGCCGATGAGGCGGAGGTGTTTATGCTTGACTACACCGACATCTCTCTTGAACAGCGCGAGATGGCCGTGTCGTCCGTATTCGAACATGCAGGCCGGTCACTCTTTTTGCGGGTCGTAAAGGACAAGCATATCGGGATCTCGGGCACCTCGGACATCGCAAGATGGAAGGACTGCGTCGATGCGGCGGTCTCTTCGGCCGTACTCTCCGAGCAGGTTCCAGGATGGGCCGGTTTCCCGGAAAAAACCGCACTGCCGAAAGGAAGCGACCCGTTCGACCCGGCCGTCACCGTGAGTCCGGATCTTGCTGCCGAGTATCTTGAACGGATGAATGCCGGGGCGGCAAAACATCCCGAGGCGCGGATAGTGACCGGGGGGGTTTCCCTTTCAAACGGCAGCGCGACGATCGCCAACTCGAACGGCGTTTATTACACACGCAAAATGTCAGGAATCTCTCTTGGTATGGACGCGATCTGCGACTCCTCAACCGGGTATGATTACGACTCAAGTCCGTTCCTCGACCGTATCAACCCTGAAAAGATCGGAGAAGACACCGCTTACTGGGCGAAATCTTCCAGAAACGGTGTCGACGTCGAGACGAAGAAGTATGCGGTCGTCTTCTCGGAACATGTCGTTGACTCCCTTATTCTGGATCTGTTCACCGAGGCCGTGAACGGCAAAAACGTCCTCTCCAAAAAATCGGTGTTTGCCGGCAGACTCGGAGAAGAAGTCGTTCATCCGTCCGTCTCGATCACCGACGTCCCAATGGATCCTGCGGGTTCTGCCTGGAAGAGATTCGACTCCGAGGGAACGGTGACGTCCGACCTCGCTGTCGTTCAAAACGGTGTGCTCTCTGCATTCCTGTACGACGCCAAAACAGCATCACAGGCAAAAACGGTCTCGACAGGTCATGCCCACCGTGCCGGGAACGGAGCTACGTTCATCCACCCCCACTGTCTGAGAATCGATGCTCCGGTATCAGATGTCATGGAAAAGCCATGTCTGTATGTCCGTGAAGTCATTGGAGCACATACCGCGAACTCTCTCACTGGCGAGTTCTCCGTAGAAGTGGCCAACGCATTCTTTGCCGAGTCCGGACGATTCATCCAGCCGGTTAAAAAAGCAATGATCTCAGGTAATATCTTTGACATCCTCAAAAACGGCGTGCTGATCTCGGCGGAAACAAAGACCTTCGACGGGGCGGTCGTTCCAAAAATGCGGATCGAAGATATGCAGGTAATCGGATAGATAGAGGATAATTATATCCCTATTCGTGCTGATAGTATCAATCACATACATGTCAGATGATCATTCAATGGTGCGTGTCCCCACGTACATCCCCTCGGTCGATAAAATACTTGGCGGCGGCGTACCAGCCGGCTCAACGATATTACTGCTCACAGAGCCCGGTGCGGGAGGACCTGAGTTCCTCTTCACCTCTCTGGTGAACTATTGCCGCGAGATAAAGGGCGATCTTCCAGCGACCAAAAACGCCAGAAGACCTGATACGATCTACTATATTACGCCCAAGACTTCCCGCCCGCAGTTCGTCGAAATGATGAAACAGCAGTTCAGTTTTTTGAATACCATCGATTTTGAAGGTGAGATCCTGGATAAATCCGTGATCCATATGGATGTGGGCGATGTCTATTTTGCCAGGACCATCGTTCCGCTTTACTGGCATTCGACCAAAACGATCTCTGAACATCTCATGAATCTGCCGCCGTATGATGATTACGGAGGCCTTGCCTATCTGACAGGTATGGTGGAGACAACGAAGGAGAACAGTGTGGTGTTTATTGACTCGCTGACTCCGTATCTGCCCTACTTCAACGATTATGAAAAGTGGCAGAATCTGGTCTTCCTGATGTATGGTCTTTCCCGTGCAGCCAAAAAACGCCATATCACCTTCGTGATCCTGCTCACCACCGGAATTCTTCCCGAGAGCCGCGAGATATCGCTCGGCAATGCCTTTGATGCGATCATTCGTCTGGTGTGGCAGAAAAGCCGTGAATCCATGTCGAGACAGCGGCAGATGTACATCGAAAAATTTTCCGGTGTGCTTCCTCTTCTCTCTTCACGAGATATCGCTACCTACAACGTCTCCATATCGCCTGAAACAGGATTTGAGATCTCCAACCTCAGGAGGGTGGCATAAGTATGAATCATGATCCTCAGTCAAGAGTCATGATCCCGTCAGGGATCCCCGGTCTGGATGAGATGATCGGAGGAGGTTTCATCAAGGACTCGGTTTTTGTTCTCATCGGCGAGACCGGTACCGGCAGAACGATGTTCTCTCTTCAGTTCCTGCACGAGGGACTTCTTCATGGCGAAAAAGTGATGTATATCAGCCTGTTCAACCCGGTCGAACAGCTGACAGCGAGTTTCCTCTCGATCTATCCGGAGATGAGCGACCGGGTCAACAAGGATCTCTATATTATACAGCTGCCTCCGGAGATCTTTTTGACATTCTCGTCCCGTCTTGGAAACAATGTGGCTATCATGATAAAGGAACTCGGGATAAGCCGTGTCGTGGTGAACCCGTTTTCAGTTCTGGAAGAAACTCTGGTCACCCTGACGGGATTTCGATCGACCGACCTGAATCTGGTGTATCTATCGCTCCGCTCCACCGGGGCAACCACGATATTACATGTAAACTCCGGCCAGACGAATGTATTTGCGAGTAAATACGGTTTTTCCGAGGTATTTGCCGACGGAGTCGCCTGCATGTTCCGGGAGTTTCCGGACAATGATCATATGCGCCCATACCGCATGCCGTTTGTTCTTCTCAAATCCCGCGGCCGTATCACAAAAACCGCCAAACTGATCAAGTACGACGAGTCCGGTCTGTTTACCCTGCACTCTCCGGTAAAGTAACCTCCTCTCTTTTTTCCGTCAGCTGATGCAGGAAGTACATTATTAAGTGAATAAAAATCAATCTAGTATCATCTATGGTTCAGGAAGGCAGGGATCTTGGCATTACAGACGGGGGCCCCCCGGTTCCCAGAAGTTCTCTTCCCAGAAAGAGAAGACGGAGAAAAGAAGGCTTCTTTACCCCCCCTGTCCTTTTTCTCATGACTGCCGTCCTCCTGACGCTGATCAGTCTTCTGCTGATAATGACCAGTGTCTCCGGCCTCTTTTCAGGAGATTATCCGCCGCCGGGTGTTACGGTCATCACCCCTTCTCCGACGAAGGTGCCTGTCCCGACGCCCGCCATCAAACCCAGTGTTCCCTGTGAATCCTGCGGCATAGTATACGACGCATCTGATCCGCTGCATAGCATCCAGCCGGTGTTCACCGAAACTGTGCTTGGAAATGCAACACTTCTCTACTCGAATCATATAATTTATCCGTATTACTCGGTTTACGGGCACACGACACTCAAAGCAGTCAACATCTATCCGGTGACCGTTCTGGTCGTTGATTACTTCGTCCCTGATGTGACGGTCAAAAAAGTACTTGTTGATAAACAGACCATCGAAAAAGGCATTCTCATTGATACGACCTACAAGACGGTCTATGTGACCTATCCGGATCCTGATGCACGGTTTGAGATCAAAGTATATGATGAATCGGGACGTTTGATGACCGCTCAGGGATTTGCCGGGCAATATGACACCGGCATGAGAGATGTCATCACCTTCTACCGGCAGGGAAACTATACGATCGAGATGACAGGAAAACGCATAGATTTTGAAGTTTCCATCATCGAAAAATAGGGTTGAGTTCAGATTATGATACCAAAGAAGGAGAGAATGATCAGCAGGGCGGCTCCGAGGATCCCTCCGACCGCACATACGATCACCTGAGCTACCGAAAGGTCGCCAATCGGCGCAAGATTCAGCCATGAGACGATAAAGAGAATTATGACTCCGCATACGGCGTTGATCAGGAGTTTGAGTCCGTTTCTCAGGAAGAAAAACAGTATCGCGCAGATCACGACCGCGATTATGATCATAATGACAGTTGCAAAAATATCCATATAAGTAGATGCATCGGACCAGAATATAAAGGGTTGGTCGAAATCTCTGAAAAGTCATAGACAGATATATTATCTATCCGGCAGATGTATCCATGATCTATGTGTGGTGTATTGCTTTGAGATCTGAGTGTCTGCTCCTGATTCTGCTCCTCGCAGCTGTTTTCTGTATCGTCCCGGCCGGCGCTGAAGTGTCGCTGGATATCCTTCAGCCGTCTGAACATGAGACCGCGTTTGCAGAGATGCGGGATCTGTATGTGTATGGCTCGTTTGCCAACACCGGTGATCCGGCCGACGTCAGGGTCCGGGTGTATGATTCGAACGGCGTGCTTATCCGAAAACTGCAAAGCCATGTCGATTTGACCGGTGAGACCCCTGCATCTTCTGTTGATATGACCCTGGTCCCGGAAAAGCAGAAGTGGGGCGGTATTCTGGCAGTGGAAGGGATCACCGAACCCTATGGGCATGCCAACGGTGCAAATAAGGTCCTTGTAAGTAAAACACATGGATATTATCTCGCCTATGTCCAAGGAGGCGTGACCCGTGCCTATTCCGGGATGTATTTCGAAGCAGTTGAAAACGGCGAGCTGATCTCCTATTCCAGAGATCTTACCGCAGGTGTTTACTCCATCGTTGTGGATGTTTTGGATGCAGACGGAAAAACTCTCCGGTTTATGAACGGTGACGGCATGTTTGTCGATTCCCTCGAACTTACGGTCTCGTTTGGTCTCACCCATGCATCTCTTGGCATGTTTCGTCCGGGCGAAAACCGTGACAACGTGGTCAGCTATGCGCGGCAGAATGGTCTGCGTTCCTATATCGACTGGTTCCCGGGATATTTCCAGCTCCCTGACGGCTCTGCCGGATATCAGATACCTGCACTTTGGCAGCCGAACAACGGCATCGAGGTCGTAAACACTATTAACGGCACGATCCTCGATACACCGAAGTCTGCAGAAAACACGCTGATCATATACAATATCGGCAGTTCAAGTACGACCCTGCAGGTGGAGCTTGCCGGGATCCTCCTTGCTGGGCTGGAGGACAGTGACAAAACGACGTATCGGTATTATGACACCGGCGAGATCTGCTACACGTGGATCGACGCGGCCTCCGGAGATATGAAGACATGTTCCGGTGTGCTCACTGAATATCCTGATACGTCCGCGGATGATTTCCGCGTGATCTATGCACGCGCCGACCGTTCATCAGATCCTATTCCCGATAACACTGTCTCGCTTCTGCCGAATCTGACGAAAACGGTCGATGTGACGCCGTATGAAGTTACGGTGAGTCCGGGCGAGTATCTGGCATTGTATGGTCTGACACGCCCTGTCCAGACGGATCTTTCGGATGCAGGGACGCCGTACAGATACACCGTCGATGATCAGATCATGAGCTTCACCTACACTGCAGGCGACACCATGTATGAGTTTGACGGATTATTGACCCGGGTGTTTGTGAATGCTGATGGGTCGCTCTACCCGGCAACTCAGACGAACTATGAGTTCGGTCATGTGTTCACTGCAGAGCAAACGGCAGATATGCCGGTCGGGACAACTGTCTATGCCGTCCGCGGGTATGATGCCGCCGGCAGGTATGTGGAACATACCAATACAAACATCACGATAACGGTGCTGCCGGCGTCAGCCTCCCCGCAGGACACAGCTCTGCCGATCTCCATTCTTCTTGCAGTTCTTGCGACATTCGCCGTCATCGTTGTGATTCGAAAACTCTGATCCTTTTTTTGACGGCCTGAAAAAAGTTATGCGAGATAGGGTTTAATCTCGGTCAGTATCTCGTCGAGCAGGCATTTTGCTTCTGCAGGATCCTGCGATTCGGTGAAGACCCTGACAAGCGGCTCGGTCCCTGACGGCCGGATAAGTGCCCATGCGCCGCCTTTGGTGATCCTGATCCCGTCACGATCATCGATCGGACAGTCAGCAAAGTGTGTTCTCATAAGGGAGACGATCTCTTTTGCCTGCGCGGTTTTTCGTTTCTCCTGACACATGGTGAAGGCAGGAAGCTCTGCGATAAGTTTTGAAAGCGGCTGTGTCTTTCCTGCGACAAATCCGAGCATGGTCGCGGCGCTCATCCCGCCGTCTCTGCAGAACTGGTGTTTTGGATAAATGATCCCGCCATTCCCTTCGCCGCCGATGATCACCTTTTCGCCGCAGGCGATCATCTCGCGCATGGTTCGTGCCACATAGATGCTGCCGACGACTGTGTAGGTGGTCGTGCAGTTATATGCCGCCCCGACCGCTTCAACGATGCCTGATGTGCTGACCGGGGTTACGATAATGCCGCCCGGGTTCTTCTCGCAGAAGTAGGAGGCGAGCAGGGCGAACGTGATGTTTCCATCCATAAATGTCCCGTTTTCGTCCACGAAGATCGCACGGTCAGCGTCTCCGTCATGGGCAACGCCAAATGCCGCTCCGGCAGCGCGGACCATGGCAGAAAGATTTGTGAGGCCTTCCGGACTTGGCTCCGGCAGTCTGCCGGGGAAGAGGCCGTTGAACTCGGCGTTGATCGTATGGACGCAGCATCCGAGTCTTCGCAGGATCTCAGGCGTTGTTGCGGCCGCAGGACCGTTTCCCGGGTCGACTACAACGGTGATGCCTTTGCCGCAGTCTTTTGGGAACTGGTCGACGATTGCATCGATATACAGTTTACGCGCCTGCGGTTCTTCCGTGGATCCGCCGACCAGGTTCCATTTGCTGACGGCAGGTGTGTTTCGGATCATCAGCTCTTCGAGTTCGAGGGTCCGCTCGTCGCCCATCTCGGTCCCGTCAGCTTCGATGATCTTGATACCGTTGTACTCGGGAGGGTTGTGGGATGCGGTTATCATGACCCCGCCGTCGAGGCTGTGATGGAGAACAAGGTACTGCAGACCGGGTGTTGGAATGATATCGAAGTCGACGACGCTGCACCCGCATGCCATAAGTCCTGCACGGACCGCGGAAGCAAGCGCGGGTCCGGAGGTCCTGGTGTCGCGGCCGATGCCGACTTTTTTGCCTTCGCCAAGCATGGTCCCGAACGCTTCGGCGACCTTCAGGGCAAATACCGGAGTCATATCGACGCCGGTCACGCCGCGAACACCGTTTGTGCCGAAATATTTCTTTTCACGTTTTTCAAGTGCCATATGTATAAACCGTCTATCTAAGAGTATGGGCGGTCGCTGATAATAAGGATTGAGAAAAAATCTGATCTTTCAGAGGATCACTGTGCTTCCTCCTCATCTTCATCCTCTTCATCCTCCTCTTCTTCATCATCTTCGTTTTCAGCACTGTTTCGTCTGCTGTTGAGCATGACGTTCGCGGATTCGCCGAGTTTTCGCATGATCTCGCTGATCTTGTCCTCGATGTCGATCTCGTCGTCGATCTCTAAAGAGGTTCCTTCGATCTCGAGCAGGAACCTGGCGACTTCGCTTGATTCGAAAAGTATGTCGTCCAGTTCATCCAGCGTAAAAAATCCGCACATGGCTCCGTAGAAAAAGGTCGCACCGGATTTTCTGACCTTGCGCTTGAATGCGGTTCTTGCCTGATTGACCGCCTGCGGACTGTAGGGCTCTTCCATAAAGGGGCAGAGTTTAGGGAGATTCTCGCCGATGAACGTCATCTCGGCACCGTAGGGTGTTTTGAAGTCGGAGCATAGACGTGCGATCGCCCATTCGCGTGCGGTTATATAGGTCCGCTTTCGTAAGAAGATGTTGACTTTTCTGTAGGTTGCCCCGTCAACTTTTTTGAATTTCTGATATTTGCTGATCTCTTCACTGCGGTCTGTTTCTTCAAAGAGGCCGTTTTGGATCGCGGAGGTGTCTTCTATGAGGGGTTCGTCTTTATCCATCGCTGTAATCAGAATATAGGGGTGTTATGTGTATTTTAGGGTTTGCCGGCCGAAAACAGCGCCCCAGTTTATATATAGCATCATACGGTTTATTCCATGTGCAGATAAAGTGGGTTCTACTGGAAATACTCGATGTCCCGGCTGCGTTCTTCGTATTTGAATAGGAGTTAGACGGTGTTGGTTTCAATAAAATTCGGGATGGGGATGGCCGAGTGCTGAAGCAAAAGGTCGTTTTATCTTATACTCTCATCCCAATGCAGTACACGAAATCGAAGCGGATCTCGTCATTACGTCAGTTTTTCCTCGGCTGAGGGCAAACCGCGGAAGTTCTCTTCTAAAAAAGCGGTGTTATTCCCCGTTTGCGAGCGGGAAGTAACTGCGGTATGCATTTCTGCGTTCATCGAGGTCGGTGTGGATGTATATCTCGGTTGTCTGGATGGAGTTGTGTCCGAGATTTTCCTGAACAACACGCAGATTATGCGAGCGTTTGTAGAGCTCACTTGCATAACTGTGTCTGATTTTGTGCGGGGTGATGCCTTTTGGGGCATAGAGGCTGAAGATGTGCTGGACCGTTCTTGGCGATATGCTGTGTCCGTTTCTTCCTTCGAAGACAGGCCCGGTCTTTTTTCCGTTCAGATGCGCACGGATCTGACGCAGGGTGTCGCAATCGCAGAATACTATCCTGATCTTCCCTCCCTTTCCCCTGACGCGGATCGTCTCTTCCTGAAAATCTATGTGTTCGGCGCAGATGCCGCAGATCTCGGAGATACGCATCCCGGTGGCATAGATCGTCCGAATGAGAAGAGCATCCCGGGGATTTGTCAGTGAACCGATAAATGCCATCACTTCCGGATGTCTGAGGTATTTGAGTTCCCGATCCTTGAGTTTCGGCCGGTCAACTTTCGTCATCGGGTTCGATTCGGTAATATCCTGACTGATAAGATACTGATAAAATGAGCTGACCGCCGAGTCATACTGGCGGAGACTTGCCGGGCTGAGCTGCCGTTCATTTCGAATCAGGGTAAAAAAATCGCCGATCTCGTAGGAATTCGTCTCGATCTCCGCTCCCATGCCGACATTCTCCAGCTCTTTGCAGGAAGCGGGCGGCACTCCGTCATTTTCCTTCAGATAGGTCGCGTAACGTGCAAACAGTCTGAGTGTTCTGCCGTATGCCTGGATCGTATTCTCTGCATAGTTTTTTGTCTGAAGACTGCTGAGGTATCGCGGGATCCAGATGCTGAAGGTTCGTTTTGGAGGTGCCATTCTGGTATGTATATCTCTTGGATCTCTTTGCAGATAATGATTGCGCATAATACCTATTATGCGCAATAAATCTGGGTTTTTTAGTTCGTGAAATTCGCCATATTATAACTTTAATTTCGA
The DNA here is from genome assembly GCA_034932965.1 of Methanocorpusculum sp. Classification (GTDB taxonomy): domain Archaea; phylum Halobacteriota; class Methanomicrobia; order Methanomicrobiales; family Methanocorpusculaceae; genus Methanocorpusculum. The sequence continues at coordinate 5,704 of JAYFOG010000028.1, read as the reverse complement.
ATCAAAGCATAATTTGGGGTTTTTGTAAATCTCTGCGGAAAATACACCTCTCGCGGATCATTGTGCGGTCCTTCTCCGCTCTTCACCGGTCAGACGAAAACAGCGGGCTTTTGCCGGCTCGTGACCTCCTGGACGAACGATCATACTGCTGATGTTTCAAAAAGGCCGTACAGCGAAGATATGAAAGCGATATTTTTCCCGGTCCTGAAAAATTTTTGGGGCTTTGCTTGTATCGTCTGATTTTTTGTGTTAAGGCGGGCAGATCCGGAGATTGTGGGTCAGTATTTTTCCATGGCTGTCCTGCGGGGTCTGGATCCGGCAGCTGGCGTTTGGTCTGGATCATGCGTTTTCCGGAAGCGGTATTCGAATACTGTGTAGCTTCCTGCGGGAGATATCTGCATCCCGGCATCTTTCTCTGTCTTTTCTGATGTTTGGATGCGGAGCTCTGACGTCTGCACTTATTCTTAGCCTTATCCTGGTATTATTTGCATTCTCAGTTGGTCTATCGGGAGTGATGCATGCAAAATATCGGTATCCTGCTGCTATTTTGCAGTTTTTTCGAACTATATCGGAACCATTTCCTCCTTCTCACCCACCCCCATATAAACCATATGATGCTATACTGCTGAGTTCTCTTCCCCGCTCCTAATCAGCTGCCTCCCGTGTATGAAAACCATTATTATATCTCCCGCTTCACCTAACGACGAACACCTATGGCCATCCTGAAAATCAGAGGCGGCGATCTCGATCTTGTCGAGTATGATTTCACCTCATTTCATCCCGGTGAACATCTTTACACAGAAATTCCTGTCGTACGATCCCCTGTCCCGCAAAAAGAATCATTCAAAGCCACAGTACCGGCACGGGTCCACTTAACTGTACTGGATATGAACCGTTTCTCTCCGGGGATGCCGGGCGGCGGCGGACTGGGCTTTGCTTTACAGCTCTACAGTACTGCGACGGTTTCCTGCACGCCTGAAAAAATGGTCATCGACTCCCCCCGTATCCTTTTGATCGAACATCTGGCAGCTGCATTCAAAGCAATCACCGGATACACCGGAGGATTTCTGATCCAAACCGAAGATCACGGCAAAGAACATGTCGGGCTCGGTTCCACCTGTACGACCGCGACGGCAGTCATCTCGGCCATGAACGAGGCAGTCGGCCGCCCGCTCACATCTGACGGGATCCGCCGGCTCATCGGTCACAACTATGTTGAAGAGACCAATGAACCCGGCATGATCGCGTTTGGGTTCGAGACCGGTGTCGGTGCCGCCACCTCCATATACGGCGGCATGAATATCATGGGTGATCAGCTGACCCATGTATATCAGCACGCCTTCGCTGAAGACAAAAACGTCTTCATCATAACGCCCAACATCCACCCCGAAGATGACAATGCCGGTCTCGAAGAGTTTTCTCTTCTTATGAATCGTGCACGGACCCTTGACTACCGGGACCGTGAACTCAAAGCGTACATGATCATGATGGACATGATCCCGGCGATCGAAAAAGGCGATCTAAAAAAGATGGGGGATATCATGTGGGAGATCGAGTTCCGCGGCTCGAAACGTGCTGAGGTCCAGCATCACACATTTATAATATATCAGCATATGAACGCGCTCAGACAGGCGGGCCTTGAGTTTGTCGCCATGAGTTCGGTCGGCCCTTCGATCTGTGTGGTCACCCAAAAGACCGCGGAGGAGATGCAGCCTATCTTAGACCCGCTCGGTCTGGAGATCTCCGTTGTCACGAAGGCCGACAACACCGGGATCCGGCTTTCCTGAACCTGATCCTGCGGAAAAACGCTTGGAAATATTATCACAGAGAAAAGTATTAACCCTCTTCTCTTCCAAGAATAGAATGTATGAATGTTAAACTTCTTGGAGGGGTGTTTGTCGTTCTTCTCACCTGCGTGTGTGTCGCCGGGTGTGTCGGGACCCAACCGCCAACTGAAACGGCCCCGGATGCCCTCGTCGGCACCTGGGTCGGCGTAGAAAACGGTCTGCTCGTTTCCTATGACATGACACTCGTCTGCAATGCAGACGGGACCGCAAAACTGACCGGCAGCTTCAGCGGCGGCGGCATGAGCAAAAACCTGAATGCAAACCTGCAATGGGAGTATGTATCAGGCAATCAGTATGTGGGAAAGAGCGGGGACAACTCCCTTGCGATCTATCTGACCGGTGATACGCTCACCATCACGGTGAACCCGAAGAAGATGGGCATTGCTGACTTCGATATCGACTACGATATCAACATGAAACGTTCCACCGGTGCCGGACCGACCGCGACGCAGACCGCAGCCGCGACTCCTGTTCCAACCACTACATCTCCCGACGCAGTTGTTGGAAACTGGAAAGGTTCTGAAGACGGCGTCGTCTCCTATGATCTTACTATGGTCTATAAAGCCGACGGTACTGGAAATATCGCAGGTACGTTTGACGTGATGGGCCAGAAGAAGTCCTTTACGAAGGATGTTACCTGGGAGTATGTGAATGAAAACAAGTATCAGGCCAAGTACGGCTCGGAGATCCTGCCTCTCCAGCTCGTGGGTGCGGATCTCGTGGTGACACTTGTCCCGTCCAAACTCGGTGTTGAAGGGATGGACAACCCGCTTTCGATCCCGACGAGCAAAGTATAACCCCCATCTTTTTTTAAGATTTTACCCAAACTCTTTTCGTCTCTGAATCTGAAAGTGATTACCTATGGGAAAAGTTTTGATGGTCGTGCTGTGTCTGCTCTGTGTTGCCGGCGGCGCAGCTGTCGGATTGAATTATGATCGTATCTCTCCGTATCTTCCGGAATTTCTGCAGGATATCGGATCAGGTCCCAATGAGACCCCGACTCCTGCACTAACTAAAACACCTATCCCGACACCTACTAAGACGCCGACTCCAACACTAACTAAAACACCTACTCCGACACCTACTAAGACGCCGACCCCAACACTAACTAAAACACCTACCCCGACACCTACAAAAACCCCGACTCCGACCCCTACAAAGACGCTGACTCCAACTCCTACGGTAACGCCGACCCCGCTGCCTGAGGGAACGAAAGAGATCGTCGGCACCTGGATCGGGTCAAAGACGATCAACCTTTTCATCGTCAAAGCCTCGGCCGATTTCCGTGTCGTTTTCCGTGCCGACAACACTGCCCGGGTCACCGGAGTGCTGAATGCCCCGGGATATGATAATGTTCCGTTCGACCGGGAGATCACCTGGTCCTATCTCGGCAGCGGCCGGTATCTGGGATCCTACGGTTCCACCTCGATCATCTTCGTCGTCAAAGGCGATGTCATGACGATGACGGTCAATCCCTACAAGCTCGGGCTCACCGACAATAAAATCCTGGATATGGACATCGACGCACAGCTTCGAAAAACAGCATACTGATCAGCTTCCTGCGAACCGATCCCTGCGGAAAAAAGAAAATACCCGGGGATCAGTATCCCGGAAATATCAGAACGGACCCAAAGATGTCAGACGTGCCCGCATTCCCCTTCACCCGAAAAAGTCCAGCTGCTTTTGTCTGACTCCGACTTTTCCTTTCATCATCTCCTCAAAAGACCGTCGAAGTGCAAACTCCATATCTGTATTCTCTCTCCTGACACCCGAGATCATCTCCGCCCAAGTCCCGGGCGTCATAGAATATCCGTATCCGGCGGACATCCGGGAGAAAAGCTCAGCCGAAAGCAGCGCCTCATCCGGAAATGAAGCAGCGAATGCTTCATAGAAAAGATAACACTGCTCAAACGGATGGGCCTTCTCCCGGATCCTCTGATGAAAAACTGCGATCATCTCCTTCAGCTCAGCTCCTGCCGCAGATGGGCCGGCTCCCATTTCGATATTTGTATGCAAAACATCCTGCAGACGAAGCACCATTCGCATGCTCAGCCGCTCCTTTGTCTCCCGCAGCAGATACGCTGTTCTCAGGTTCTGCAGAACATTCACCTCAGACAGCCGCTTTCCGCGCGGTATCTCGCCTGATGAAAACATACGCGCAGTCTCTGCCGGCGTCACATCCGTCCCGGCAAAACGCGCCAGTGCGGCAATATGTTCTGCCGTTTCCCTCTCCGTATCCTTCACCGGCCGGCGTGCATGCAGATATCTGTACCTCTCCAGCTCAAAATACTCATCCTCGTCTGCGTACCGTTCGAATGAAAACTTCCCTGCACGAAACTTCGCGACCTTTCCGAGACACTTCATCTCCAGATCGAAACCAAAAAGCGCGATACACCGCGTGATCTCGGCTTTGGTCGGCTTCGTCCCCGACTTGATCAGGTGCGTTGCTGCAAACTTTCTTGCGTCGGTGTTGACCTCACGCACCAGATAATATCTCTTCAGCCCGTTTTTCAGCCGGACTTCGACACGATACGGTTCATGCGCAGACATATAGTATAAAAATATTGGACGGGATCTGATGTGTATGTTTCGTTTGCGAAAGGGTCACAGATCCCGCCTGACAGTGATCTCAGCCAGATGTTCCCAGTAAGAACGGCGTTCCTCTTTTGGCCCGACGCCGCAGACGAAGATATACTCCGGATCGAACGAACCGAGCACCGTTGTCAGCGAATCGGCATCCGGATCACAAACATAGACCCTGCGGATATCATATGAATCCAGAAGATCAGACAACTGCGCCGTTTTTTCCCGTGAGACAACAACATCGCGCTGATACTCCAGCACCATCTCCAAATAAGGATCCGGGACCGCCCACAAAAATTTTTTTCCGGAAAGATCCGCCAGTTCCTCCTCATTTGGCGCATCAGTCGTCAGGATATGACCGGCGATCCCGGCGTCCCGCATCAGACGGCAGACCGAACCGAATGCTTCCGACAGCGACGCGGCACACTCCTCTGTATCGCCGAAGTATTCATCTCTCACATCCAGTCCAGAGGGGGCAGGCAGACTCCACCAGCAGTGTTTTCTCAGGCCATTCACCAGCTCGATGTCGGCATGTATTGCTGCCGGATCCACGTCGAACTCGCGAAAAATCGCCCCGTCGCGCACGTTCGTAAAGGCATCCAGGAGGCGGTCGGCATAAAACCCGCCGCCGGCTGCCGGATATTCCACTGCAGGCAGCTGATCTTTCAGCGTCGTCTCGATGTGCCAGGTGATCAGATCGGTCTCCCGACCATACCGTGACATGATCCAGGATGATAAAACTGAAGCATCAGGAGCCGCAGGCAGGGCAGAGCCGAGCGATCTTACAGGAAAACTGCATGTACGCATTACTGTATTAGATGAGAAGCTGATACGTAATACTTTTCTTCATAGATCTTACGTGGTGTGATCGAAAAAATAAGATATTATCAGACCGTGCGTTGATCTTGCGGATGGATTCTGCAGAAGCATGCGATAGTTCGCCGAGAATAAGCTGAAATGGAAGCACGAAGCGGTGGGAAAAGAGAAGCTTTTCGAATGAGGCTGGTTTTCCCAATCATCCGCACAAATCCATCATCCCTCTCCCTTCTCTTCCACTCGCAAGTTTCCTTCAATAGGAGTTACGCGGTGGGCTTTCTCATGCTTCCACACCCAACCATATACTTCCCGAATTGTATTCTCACAATCATCACATAGTTCCTGTCTGAATCCTTCATTCCAGATGAACTACCTGAAAAGCCCAAATGGGCAAAGCCCATTTGAGGCGGCACACAAGCCGAAGGCTTGCACGCAACGTATAGGGGCCTCAGCAAATA
>JAYFOG010000027.1:0-15250 GCA_034932965.1 Methanocorpusculum sp. | reverse complement strand
CATCATTCCGGAGATACTGCTCATCCTGCTGATGGCGGTATCCGCGATCGTGGTTGTCAGCAGATTATGGCAGGATGCCATTATTTCCGTCGGAATTCTGCTGCTTATACTTGCATTCGGCGGGCTTATCCTGCAGGTCCTTGTACGTCTCCGCCGGCTGGAGGAACAGGCAATCCAGCGTGAGCGCATGCTGAGAAGCAATCTGGAGGATCTTGGCAGACAGCTCATCGCCAAGCAGGACCTTACCTCGCAGACGGTGATCGAGGCGGTCGAAAGTATCAAGATGCGGATGTACCGTTAAATGGGTGTTGCCCTCCGGCCGCTTCTTGCGGAGTATAAAGAATCGCCCGGATGGGATGGGCTTGGCGGTATTGCGGCGATAGATGCCTTCAACGCACTTTATCAGTTTCTCTCAGGAATACGCCAGGCAGACGGAGCTCCCCTGATGGACAGTGAGGGGCGCATCACCTCTCATCTAAGCGGGCTTCTCTTTCGAAACGCGAACCTGATCGAGAAGAATATCACCCCCGTATATGTTTTTGACGGAAAGCCGCCGGCATTCAAATCATCGACGCTGGCGAAGCGGCGGGAAGTCCGGGAACATGCCGCAGACTCATGGGAGAAGGCCCTAAAAGAGGGAGATGAGGAGAGCGCGAGAAAGTATGCGATGGCCTCTTCGAAGATCGATGCCTTTGTCATCGATTCAGCAAAGGAATTACTGTCCGCTCTGGGGATAGCGTGGGTCCAGGCTCCTGAGGAGGGGGAAGCTCAGTCTTCTTACATGGCACAACAGGGGGATGTGACCTATGCAGTATCGCAGGATTATGATTCGCTTCTGTTTGGAGCACCGGATCTGGTCAGAAATATCACCGTATCCGGAAAAAAACGCTTCCGCGGAAAGGTTCTCTCGATATATCCGGAGCGGCTGAATCTGGAAACAGTCCTTGCAGGACTGTCTGTCACACGGCAGGAGCTTGTCCAGACCGCTCTGCTGATCGGAACGGATTACAACAGCGGAGTGCCGGGAGTTGGGCCGAAGACCGCCGTGAAGATCGTCAGAGAGGGTAAATTTTATGACCGGATCGGCGAGTCAGACAATGCCGCAGATCCGGACCAGCTGATACAATACTTCCTCGACCCGCCGGTCGAAACAACATACAAAATCGAAAACAGATCGCCGGATCCGGACCGGGTGATCGATCTCCTGTGCGGAAAGCATGGATTTACCCAGGAGAGAGTGGAGGCGGGACTGGAAAGATTTGGTGCGAAGAAGGGGCAGGCCACGCTGGATGCATGGTTCTGATCAGTTATTTTTGGAATCAAAGATACGGGATTTCAACGGCATAGGGTTTAAAAAAGAGCGGGGGGAAAAGTATCAGGGGCTTTTTCCGACGATGACTGTCGTCTTTTCAGCCATCTTTGCAAAGATGCCGTTCTCCAGAACACCCGGGATCTCATTGATCGCAGACTCCAGCAGAGCAGGATCGTCCACTTTGCCAAAAGAACAGTCGAAAATATAGTTCCCGTTATCAGAAATAACCGGACCGTCCTTTTTCACTCCATTTCGCATCACCGGATTTCCTCCACGGGCAGCAAGCCTCTTACAGACACTCCCGTAAGCAAACGGAAGGATCTCAATCGGCACGGGGGCATCCAGAACCAGCACCTCTTTTGCCGAATCGATCACCACGACAAACTGCTTTGCCGCATCAGCCACTATCTTCTCTCTGAGATGCGCCGCGCCGCGTCCTTTGATCATCTGCTTAGACGGGGTCACCTGATCGGCCCCGTCAATTGCCATATCCAGCACCGGGTGCTGGGATAATGTCGTTAGCGAAATGCCGTACTCCTCGGCACGCATCGCTGTCTGATGAGACGTCGGGACACCAAGGATTGAGAGACCCTCGGATTTTATCCGCTCACCCAGGCGTTCCATCGCGAAAAACACCGTTGATCCGGTTCCAAGCCCCACGACCATTCCGTCCTTTACCATATCTGCCGCAGAATACCCGGCTTTTCTTTTTGCTTGCGCTACAAGATCCATTATGCACACAAATATGCCTGACATCCTAATAATGACTTTGGATGCATACTCTCATGAATGATTTATTACGGCAAAAAACCTTTACTACATATGAAAGATGCTCTTCCATCCGGAAAAACGCTGATACTCATACTTATCTCGGCATCTCTTGCCGCATTCATGTCATCCCTTGACGGAACGATCGTCAATATCGCTCTCCCAAGTATCGCTGAAGCATTCAGCCTCACCACCTCTTCAGTTGCCTGGGTAAGCACAATCTATCTTCTTGTCATAGCCGGACTTTTACTGATCGTCGGCAAACTTACCGACACCATCGGACTTAAAAAAATATTTCTAGCAGGATTTTCCATCTTCGTGATAGGATCTTTTTCCTGCGGATTTTTTCCCGAACTTCTAAACTCATTCCACATCCTTCTGATCTCACGGATCATTCAGGCAATAGGCGGCGTGATGATGATGGTAGTAGCCCCTGCCATGCTTTCCCGGTTCATGCCGGGAAACCGGCGGGCAAAAGGTCTCTCTCTTGTGATGCTCTTTGCCGCCATCGGCATGGCGCTTGGACCAACTCTTGGAGGATATCTAACCGAGTATCTCTCCTGGAACTGGATCTTCTTCATCAATGTCCCGGTCGGGATCATCGCAGTCGTTCTCGGTCTATTTGTAATTCCGGAAACCACGGCAAACTCATGTTCACTCAAAAAATTTGACACGACAGGAGCGATCCTTATTTTCATCGGTCTGGCAGCACTGCTCTTTTCTTTTTCTGAAGGGTTTGCGCTTGGCTGGACCTCAGCTCCGATCATCATTTCAATACTCCTTGCCGTATTCTGCATCGGAGGCTTCATTTTCCGGGAGGGGCACTACGACAACCCTCTGATTGACCTGGGAATGTTCAAAAGCAGATCGTTTGTTATCGTGAACATTATTCTGGCACTGCTCTTTTTCACGTTTGCCGGAGCGAATTATATGCTCCCGTTCTATCTTGAGTATGTGCACGGATTCACGACCTCGAACGCAGGACTCATCCTGACGACGATGTCGGTCGGCATGATGATCACCGGAGTTATTTCCGGTCAGATCTACAGCAGACTCGTTGGAAAGATCAAGTATATGATCATGGCAGGGGTCGTTCTGATCGGCGCCGGGTATTATCTGCTTACACATCTGAGCCCGGTCACCGGATTAGGCGTCATCATCACTGCACTCTCCCTTATCGGCCTTGGCCTTGGTCTTACGACGACACCCCTTACGACACTGATCATGGGAGCGGCCCCATCATCAAAACAGGGAATGGTCTCGAGTCTGACCGGACTGGAACGCTATGCACCAATGACGATCGGTGTGGCAGTTTATAATCTGATCCTTATCCTTGGGGTCGTCACGATCATAAAAAACTCAGGGATCACAGAGAGACCGCCGGCACAAATCAGTGCGTCGATCCTCGCACTCGGTTTTGACATGGCGTTTGTTGTCTCGGTGATCCTGGCGGCAGGGATCCTGATCCTCTGCTTCTTCATCAAAGAAGAACAAGCAACAGAGGAATAACCCTTTTTTTTCAAACACAGATTAATAGTTGCAAATACAACAAAAATACAGTGATGCAAGAAAACAAGTTACAGATAAGTATAGGCCATAACATCATGGCATTTGACAAGTATTTCAGAATCTATCTGAAAAATAACCTCAAAGGCTACGATCTCAATACTGCTGAGGGAATGGTTCTCCTCTCACTTTTCAATGAGGGAAGAAGAACCGAAAGCGAAATTTTCGACAGCATACATACTGATGAGCCGGAAAAAACCCAGGACCAACTGGTACACGAACTGAATTATGATAAAAGCGTTATGACCAGAACGATGCAGTCGCTTGAAGGCAAGGGGTATGTTGTTCGCTCCGTAAACCCAAAGGACAGAAGATCGTTTGTGTTTTGTTTGACAGAAACCGGATCGGCATTCAAAGAAGTCCTGATGACTATCATGAAGAAATGGAACACAGCAGTACTGAAAGGATTCACCCATGCAGAGATCGATTTTATGAATGATATACTTGCAAGACTTGCACAAAATGCCCAGACTGCAGGTATCCGGGAGAGAGAATGAACAAACACGCCAGCTTCGCAAAAAAAGCCGGCAAAGGTCTTGCGGCATATCTGACCGACTGGAAAAATCTTCTGGCACACGCCCTTCTTGGCTGTCTTCTGCTTTTTATTGCTATTATCGCGCCAGTCCCCCTCTGGACAAAACTAGTTCTGATCATCTGTCTGGTAACTCTGAACATCATCCGAATGAGATGGGGAAAGGCACGAAAGATCTAAAAATCAGAAAAAGAATGAAAAACAGGATTAGACATGTATCCGCAATTACCTTTATGTATAAATAAGATGATGTAGTTAGTAACCATACGGGGAAAATCATGAAATACGCTGTAATTTACTTTTCACGAACCGGAACAAGCAGAGGGATTGCGGAAAAAATCGCGAATAAACTCTCAGTAGAACCGGTCGAGGTAACTGACAACAAGGACTGGGACGGAGCTCTGGGCTATATGCGTGCTGTAAAACACGCCATGAAAAATAGTGATGTTACTATTCAGCTTCACGGTCAGATCGGAGAAGCGGAAGAGTATGTCGTCGTGACACCGATGTGGTACGGAAAAATCACCCCGGCGATCCGGAAGCTTCTCCAGGAGGTTCCAAAAGAGAAAGTCCACCTGATCGTCTCATCGGGCGGCATGAATTTAAAAGAGCGGGATGGGTATGTGTCAGTTCTGGACATCATGAAGAGTAAAAATAACGAGGACCAGCTGATCGGCGAATTCATCGAAGGACTGTCAGGGTGATCGGATCATTCCTATTTTATCCTGATATCAGCATCTGGAAAGCGATCACCAGCATAAGGATGAAAAATATCCGCCGAAGCCAGAGGTCAGGGACACGGCAGGATATTTTAACGGCAAAAATTACCATAGGTATCGCTGTGATGACGAGGATCGCCCACATCATGACGTCAATGTACCCAATCAGATAAAATCCGTATGCGGACAGATCAGCTCCCGCGGAAAAACCGTTGATCAGATAGGAGATAATGCCGCCAAGCGTGATGAAAACGATCGCTGCCGAGGAAGTTGCCGCTGCTTTTTTCATCGTGAATTTTCCAAAAATTACCATCAGCGGCACTAGGACCGTTCCCCCGCCTACACCCAGAAGACCTGACATGAATCCGGCGGTACTGCCGATCCCGCCGGCAAGCGGGGCAGCCATTCTCTCACCCGTTCCCGACGGAAGACAGGTCACCAGCCGGGCCGCACCTATGATCAGCATAACACTAAAGAGGATCGTAAGAATCTGCACCGGAAGAAAGGTGGCGACCGTGCCGCCGATGAAACCAGTCACAATCCCGCAGACCCCCATGATCAGCGCATCACGCCAGACAACGTTTCCCTTTCGCGTATGACCAGCAGCACCGGTCAAAACAGTTGGAAACGCCGCTGCAAGACTGGTGCCAAACGCCACAAGAATTGCGATATCCCCGGGGACTCCTGAACTGCGAAGAACGAAAAACATCGCCGGAGCATACAAAAATCCGCCGCCGACGCCCAAAAGACCGGACATGAAACCCGCAAGAAGGCCGGTCCCGATCAAAATACAGATGAAAAGCAGCTCCATGATGTCAGGGTATTATCTCGCAGCCGTTATAGCGCGTGTGGGCAAAATCAGCTATCGAGATTCTGTTCTCACCCAGAAGTCTCCTGATCTCCGGCAGATTTTCGACCAGAGCATCGTGCAGATTCCGAATTGTGCCGCAGACGAGCCGGTACTCATCACGCCAGGGTCTGACGATGTTGGAGTACAGACATCTCCCTCCGCAGAATCCATAGATATCACAGGAAAGACAGGGTTCCTGAATGGGGATCTCAGGAAGGCAGAGCGGATCGGCACCTCTGATATCGCCGGCATAATAATCCGCCATTCCTACCATGATCGGACAGGGAGCGATCCGGCCGTTGGTCATGATACTGTAATTCGCATATCCTGAGCCGCACCTGAGTCTGGATGAGCGGCCGAGCAGAAGATCCTCGGTCGTTGAAAGAAACGGATACCATTTGGGAACAGCACCCGTTGACCCGATCCGTGAAACCCACTCGGCAGCGAGACGGCGGATACCGGCATTGTAGTCTTCGCTCCATGCGGCAAACTTCCGGCGGGAAAAATCTCCGGTAAAATCCGCATCCATCTGCCAGTGGATCGAGCTGAAATGTTCTGCAAGATGGGTCACAGCAGAAAAAATATCCGTGTCTTCGGCTACGGTCATTCTGGCGATCAGCTCGCCAGTATATCCATTGGAACGAATCAAATCAGCCGTGGCAAGCACCAGATCATACATCCCCTCCCCCCGATGTCCGTCGGTGATATTTCTGTCTCCGTCAATGGAGATAAGGATCGTCTCGAACCGGTTAGTGTATTCAGACGGAAGCTTGCCAAGAAGTGTCCCGTTCGTCTGGAGCATGAACCTTTTCACCGGCGCATGGTCCATGATCTCCATAACCAGATCGGACCGGATGAGCGGCTCGCCGCCGATGAACGTGAGAACTGGATCCGGATCCTTTGCGAGAAACGCATAGAGATCGGCCAGGGGAAAAGCCAGATCTTCGCAAATCGTTTCATCGATCGTTCCCGGAGAATGACCCGCAGGGTCTTCCTCCTCGAACATCTTTCCCCTGCAGTATGAACAGCAGAGATTACAGTCATCGGTCACGATCAGATGGAAAAACATAATCAATTGATGGTCAGACCATTCGTCTCGGCGATTTCAAGATAACTGTCTGCCACATACTCGGCCTGTTTTCTGGTCATGCCGTAGGTATTGATCTTCCATACCTTGGTGGCTCCGGGAATGATACCGGTGATCCCTTTTTTCCCGAGAGCACTGGAGAGGTAAAAACCCCGCTTTTTGTGGGTCTGCGCAACCTGATCGAAGGAGCCGGTGGTGTCCAGGCGTGTCAGAGTGTGTTTTCTTGGATATTCTGACAGGATCTTCGTTCCTTCAATAGAACTGAGTGCCCCGATAACGATCCTGCTGTTGGCAAGCTCCTCGTCAAAGTGTTCGACACGGGCCTTCACCGTCGGGAACGAAGCAAGGAGTCCGACGATCGGCGCACCCATTAGAGAACAGCCGAGAATGCCAACCTCTTTGATGCCGAATTTCCGTCCGGTGATGTCACCTTCCATCTGGGTTGTGCGGAAAACCTCATCGGCACGCTCCTCTGTTGCCGCAAGTATCCCTGACGGAGCAGGGGCCGCCATGCTTTTATGACCTGAACCGACGATGAAGTCTACGCCGAGTTCTTTGCCGTTCACCGGCAGAATTCCGACCGTGTAGACCCCGTTGCAGAGGACGGGGATATCATACTGATGAGCGATTTTTGCAATGCCTTTCACATCATGCATGTTGCCGAACTGGTAATCCACATGATCGATGAAGAGCAGTTTCGGCGTGGTGCCGAATTCTCTGACAACATCCTCGATCCGATTTGCGGTATCCTCAGCCGTGATATGGTTATCGGCAGTTTTTGGAATCTCCCGAACGACTCCTTTCTGAAGTTCGACGGACAGATACGAAGTATAGTGGGCAAGAGCTCCGATCAGAACTGGATCGCCTTTTTCCACATAGGTTCCGGCGACCTGCTGAAATCCGCGGCGTGCTCCGGGAACAGTGCGTGCCTGGTCCATCCCAAGCCACTCGGCAACATCCACATGAAAATCCTTCAGCGGAGGGTTCTGGATGTAATCCAGGCGGAACGGTTTTCTGCAGTTGTCACAGACCGAGTAACCGTCTCCCCAGGAGATCATCGCTTTCATCGCCTCAGGCGTCAGACGGCCGCCCACCTGGATCGGATCCAGATTGATGGATGTCTCATCGACCATGCGTGCATCGATATTATCACAGCATTTCATAAGAGCTCCTCTCTAAGTATGGATATCTGTTTCTCCACCGATGCGAGGGCCTTTGCGGTTTTTGCCTTCTGGTCCTCATCAAGGGAATGATCCGGGGCAGTAATCCGGAGAATGGCTCTGATGTCCGTTAGGGAGAACAAAGCCTGAAATACTGCATCTGCGGCTCGCTGTGACATAATGGTATGTACGTCTACTCCTGAACAAAAGAAAATATCGTTAGAGGGTACCGAGCCCGAGCAGGACGAGGACCCCGATGATCACCGGTACATGGACGAGATAGATGATTAGCGTGTGGCGGCCGATGAAACAGAGCGGACCACAAAACCTTGGCATCTCACCAAGCCGGGTGAGGAGACCGTGTCTCACCCCGTCTTTGTAGATGAATGAACCAAGAGCCACGCCGAGAAGCACAACGCCGAACCAGGGGATGAGAGGCTCATAATCAAGAGTTGCAAAACCATTGTAGGTTATACCAAACGGGATCAGAAATGCAGGACCGCGAAGAAGCGAGACGATCGGCGAAAGGGCGATACAGATCATGCCGAATATAAGCGGAACATACGGTTTGACTTTCATCACGACAAACGGTATGGAAAGGATCGTGGCAACGCCAAGCAGATGCAAAATGCCGAAAACGACCGTTTCCGCAGGATAAACAAGCCAGGTAACGATTGTAATGACGGCGGCAAAGAAGAGGAGATAGAGACCCCGGAAAAAGAGCTTTTTCGCCGATCGGACGGGACTCTTCTCGCGGCCGGCCGAGAGAACGAGGGAAACCCCGGCAATTACCACGAAGAGGAAGGCGATAGGCGCACCCGAGATGGTGAACGGATCGAACCAGGGGACAAGACCCGTGCCGAAGAAATACAGACAGAAGAGGATATGATATATGATCATCAGGAGGAGGGCGATCCCGCGTGCCGCGTCAAGTTCAAAGTAGCGTGACCCTCTCATTGGATTTATGTGATCGCCGGGCACTTCGACATGACCGGAGCGACGATCTCCTATCATCTGTCTCAGCTGAAAAAAGCGGATCTTGTAACCGAAACAAAGTACAAGAACTTCGTGTACTACGAGCTGAATCTCTCGGTCTTTGAGGAGCTTATGTGCTGGATCTCCCAGTTCAAAGAGGTACAAACTAATGAAAATTGATAAAACGCTTGTGATCACTTCGGTGATCTGTCTTCTGCCGATCCTGCTTGGCGTTCTGCTCTATGACCGTCTGCCGGATATGATCGCGATCCATTTCGACGTTGCGGGCGATCCGGATAACTGGGGATCGAAGACGCTCGTCGTATTCGGTATGCCGGCCCTCCTGTGTCTGCTCAATATCATCGTTAATGTTTCGACCCGAAAATACGGCGGGGAAAACCAGAGTATGCTGCTGAAGTTTTCCCGCTGGATGATCGCGATCCTCGCGCTGATCGTTGTGCCGATCACGCTCTTTAAGGCGATCGGCGCCGATATCCCGATCGAGGTGGTGGTTCCCGTTCTGGTCGGTGTCATCTTTATCATCCTCGGGAATTATCTTCCGAAGACGAAACAGAATCCGGTCGCCGGCGTGCGGGTGAAATGGACGATGGAAAGCGAGGAAAACTGGCGGCGGACCAGCCGGTTCTCCGGGTATCTCTTCATCATCGGCGGGTTTGTGATGATCGTGAATTCGTTCCTCGCCTGGTTCTGGATCCCGGTGTTCTTCGGGGTGATCATCGCGATGATCGCGGCGCCGGTCCTCTACTCCTATTATCTGCATAAAAAAGGGATCTGATTTTTTCAGGAGAAATCAGGCAAAAATCTTTTTTCGGGATTGAGTTGACCCAATCTTACATTTCAATATATTATAGGAGTTATGCTGTGTGCCTCCAATCATTTAACTGATGTACATCTGAGATGTGCTTCGATTTCGTGTACGGCGTTCATGTAGACACAAGAGAAAAACCAACCGCGAATCAGCGCGAATCCCGCAAGCCTTTGGCTTGCTCCCGGAATCGGATTTGCATTTCCTCACTTGAACACGGCGGGTCTTGTCGCAAGGCAAAGCCTTGCTCCGCTGAGGTCGTCCGCTTTCAGCGTCCAACCCGCTCGTCCCGCCGGTTCATCCCTCATCGGGAACGTTCGGGCAAATCCTGTCGGCGCCCCAGCGCCTCCCCATTGTAATTTTCTCTCACCATTGCATTTCGTGATGGGCAGTAAATGAACATTTTCCATGTTTAAAACATTTCAATGAATATCTCCTTTTTAGGAGCCGCTGGAGCGGCGACAGGATTTGCCCGAACGCTCCCGATGAAGGGACGAGCAAGACAGCGAAGCTGGATTGCGAGAGTGAGGAATAGCAAATCCGATTCTGGGAGCCCGAAGGGCGGGATTCGCGCCGATTCGCGGTTGGTTTTTCTCATACATCCACATCCATCCCGCCTCCTTTCTTCATTTAAGAATGCCAGTATACCCTGTCAACCTAAATCACTCACCCCGGCCGGCATGATCGTCCCTTTCGCTCCAAAAACCAGCATCTCCTTAAACCCGCTCGGCACAAACCCGCTCTCCATCAGCACCTCATTTCTCTCCGCCGACACACAAAACTCCTCCTCCGTCAGCTTCACCGGGAAAAACCTCACCTCCCAGACATTCTCCTGCGCCCCTCTCCTCACCTCGGCCGGCTCACAGAGCGTCTTCCCGTCCGGGCACACAAGCTTCACTAAGATCTCCCGACCGGGCGCAAAATTCGTCGTCCCGGAAACGCACACGCCCCGCTCTCTTATCGAAACAGAAACCCGATCCATTTCGATCCAAAACACCAGATCCGTCGTAAACGCCTTTATCCTAAGATTCGTCTCCCCGTCCGCGCTTAGATCCTCCCATTCCCCGGCATCCGTTCTCAGAAAACTCTGGCCCGCCTGTGCAAGCGTCGTTGTAAACACCTCCTCCAAAACCGCGGACGTATCGATCGAGATATTCACCGGCTCCTCTGCCTCAAGCAGATAAACGACCGAAACCTCCTGTCCCGTCTCGATTTGGACCGGATCATCCAGCCGGATCGTATAATAGCCCGGGAATGCGATCGTCCCCCTCTGTTCTGCAAGCAGCGTCCCGGCATCCGGCTTTCCCGCCTCCGGGTCGGTGTACACATACATCGTGTAGTTCACGGACTGGTTTGTATCCAGAGAAACCGCCAGGATCTCTTCATCCCCGCCTGCCGTGAACACATTCCCGACGGCCGCTGAAGTTTGGTCCAGCGATCGGTTCAGACGCAGCGTCCCGCCGTCATACTGATAAATATGCCCGAACCAAGGCTCCGCTCCCAGGAAAAACACAACCGGATCAAAGACTTCGTCATACGACATCCAGATGTAGGTAGAGTTCGAAAGATTACTTCCCCACGAATTCTGAACCAGCCAGGCCCCGTCCTGGTTTGGCGTCACATTGAACTGCTCTTTTGGAAACGCATCATCCCAGCCGATCAGAAGGACCGCATGCCCGCCGGCATACTCGAGGTTTTCCCTGCCGGTATCGCCGAACGAATACATCCAGTCCCCGTTTTCCAGCTCTTCCAGATACGGTTCGACCGGGTTAAAGAAGAATCCGAACGCGGCGGCTCCTTTTTCGAGGATCATGGTTTTTACGGTGTCCTTTTCAGAGTAAGGAACGAAGAGTGCCGAGTCCAGCACGATCTCGATGCCGGATGTTACGGTCGTGGGGGCGGTGTTATTTCCGTAAGGATAGAACGGGACGGCGGATTCGTTCACGGCCCCGAATCCGGCGGCAAGTGTGTAGACAGCCTGATAAAGTTCTCCTCCGGCCATGAGTCCGGAGATGTTGTCCTGCAGGTCGGTCTCTTCGATATGGGTGTAGTCGCCGGCGATCCCTTCGAGTCCGGGCCAGGGGGACGCCGGGTCGATGAAGGCATCCCGGTTATAGGTGTAGTAGGCGGTGTGGAAGGCGGAAAGGTCGATCCCGGCGTATTTGTCCGGGTCCTGCTGAATCATGCCTGATTCAAGTGAGCTGAGCGAGGCAAACACCCAGCAGAGACCGAAGTTTCCCTGATCGGTTATGACGGGGGTGAGGTTTTTGTCACGCATATCATAGGAGACCGGCAGGTCGGCGGCGGCGGGGAAAACGAGGAGGGCGGCGAGAAGGATGGCCAGGGGGAGCAGGGTGCGGGACATGATATTGTTGTTCTGAGAATTTATTGGGGGTGAGGGTAATAAGAATATGGGTTGGGTTTTATTCTTTGGCGTGGCTCCAATTCGGGGAGGGGAAGGCCGGGTGTGGAACTCGACCGACCTCAGCTGAGCTAGTTGACAGACTTGCTATCGGCGGCCCTCACACGAAATTCACGAAAATAAAACGCAAATCAGAGATTTGCTTAGCTGAGGTCGGCCGCGTTCCGCGTCCAACCCGCCAACGAAAACACGAAAAAGAAAGATTCGGTTGGGCGGGATAGATGTAGTTCCCTCCCCCGTCCCCCACACGAAACCCACTAAAATCAGCGAAATGCACGAAATGGGGGACAGGGGTGGATGAATGGAGAAATTCTAATTATAAAAGAGGAGAGAGGTATTGAGTTTTTTATCATTCAAAATAATGCAGTGTTTTCTCCTTGTCCACCCCTGTCCCCCTTTTCGTGAATTTCGTTGATTTTCGTGATTTTCCGTGTGGGGGACGGGGAGGGTACTATTTGCCTACCCTAACAACAATCTATCTATTTTTCGTGTTTTTGTGTTTTGTTTCGTGCATTTCGTGTGAGGACTAAGAATTCAGGAGATTGAAAAGACTCTTTAATCTGTGCAGGGTCGGTGAAGGGAGATGTGCACGAAAAAAACCTATAATTTCTTTTTAAATTAAAATCAAAGACGTATCCTGCTCTGGTGAAGGGTTGCAGGCAAAATGCGTGATCCGTCACGTATGGCAGAATATCTCTCTTCTTTTTTTCTCTATATATTAGACCCTTCACTCCCTGCAACCCTTCACAAACAGATAAATACGAACCAAAATCAAAAATAGCGCCTGAATATTGGGTAAAATGGTGAAGGATGATCCTTCACCGACCCTTCACTCCCTGCACAGGGTCTGTAAGGCTGGTCTGTATTTCTACGGGAGCGAGATGATATCTGATACCTGCCCTCGTTTTCTCCTTCGTCAGATACCGGTCATATCCGGCAAACTTCTGCTCCGCCATCTGCGAAATCCATCTGCCGGCCATAACATCCGTCAGCGTTCCGGCGACCGCCGCCTTCACCAGATGCTCAGGCGCATAATCCAGGATCGTCTGCGAAGAAACCTGATGCTCCTTTCTCTGCTCCCCCTCCCGGATCAGCGCCGCCTTCAGTCCCGCGGCTGTAAACACTTCGCTCCCAAACACCGCATCCAGCCGGGACAAAAGCTCGCAGCCTTCCGTCTCCGCCTCATTCTCTGCCGTCTGGACCTCATCCAGATTCGACAGGACCTTGGAAAATCCCGCCGCATACAGCGACCCCGCGATGGTGGCATACCATTTGGGATACTCCGACAGATTCCCCGGCCGCTGCGGCGGCTTCGGCCGGCCCTTCGCGATCCAGTTCTTCAGAAACACCGCAAACGCCCACACGGCCCGCGGATGCATCCCGGCTGCAAACGCCGCCAGTTCATCCTTCTGCCGGGAAAACCTCAGCTCCTGCCAGGGTTTCTGCGCAACGATATTCGTCACCAGCACTCTTCCGCAGACATCCGCGGCGATTTTGAGATGGTTCCCGTTCACGCAGAACTGCGTGGCGACCACCCGTTCCACTTGATTCAGGCTTCCAAGATCCCGGAATGCCGCCGTTCCGTTTCCCGACGTCGCCGACAAAAGAAACTCCGAGACAAAACTCGAACCCGGCGGCACATTGTCGATCACGGCATACAGCGGATTTTCCTTCACGATCGTCTTATGCAGTTTTTCCATCTCCTCAGGCCGCGCCGGAGCAGGATACACCTTCGGTTCCGAACCAAACGCCGTGATCCCGTTGATCCGCTGGAGAAAACTTCCCCCGGTCCGCGGACTGTTCTTCTGCACGGCATGGATCGGAAACGGCCCGGAAAGGCTTGGTCTCAGCATCGCGGAAAACACCGAAGCCAGATTATTTTCATAATCCGTTTGGTCTTTGAACAAAAATTCATCATACACGCTTTCCAGATACCCGCGGGCGAGGGCAAGGTCGGCTTCGTCCGGGATCGCCGGGACCGGCGTGACCTCAGTTTCTTTGAGGAAATACCAGCCGGTTTCGGGGTTGTATCCTTTTTCGGCAAGGATATCTCCCTCCGGTGTCAGCATAACGCCGGCATGCAGGCCTTTTATCTCCGGGAGATGATCCAGCTCCTTTGCCGAGGCTTTCAGGACGCTTTCGAGCAGATCGAAGGGAAGCGGGATCTCGGTTTTGGCTTCATCGCCCGGTTTGTGCCAGCTGGCAAGCGCTGTCAGGAGGATCCGGAGCCTGCCGCGGTCAAGGGGCGTGACTGCTCCGTTTGCGATCTCGCAGAGCCTGCCGGCATAGACCCCGACGAACGAACGGTTCGCGGTGTTGTAATACCGCAGAGCCTTTCCGGCGCTTTTTACTGCCGCCGCGGTATTTGCCGGCAGTTCCCGGTGTATAGGGATCGGCGATACCGGGGAGAGTTCACCTTCGGGTTCGTTTTGGTCGTAGGTGAGGGTGATGGTCGGATGGCTGTTCGAAGGCGGGGAGAAGATCGAGAGGTCGATATCTTCCGCCGAAGGGGATAGGGTCCCCTCTCTGTGTGGAATCGTCGTGTCAAAATTCATACTGAACTCGTATCCATACCGGCGGGCGGGTCGATTCTCAAAATTCTGAGTGGTATATTTCAGGCCGGAAGGATGTAATCAGATATAGGTTATGAATACATAAGAGCCGAATTTTTTTGTGAATTTTTCGCAAATTGGATATACTTATATAGAACTTACGCGGTGTAGTCATCTTGATCGAGATAAACTGACGTACGTATGAGATGAACTTCGATTTCGTGTACGGCATTAGTGTAGACACAAGAGAAAAACCAACCGCGAATCGGCGCGAATATCGCCCTTCGGGCTCCCAGAATCGGATTTGCTTCTCCTCACTCTCGCTCGTTGGGTCAAGTCACAAGGCAAAGCCTTGCTCCGCTAAGGTCGTCGACTTCGTCGCCAACCCGCTTGACCCAACGGCTCGTCCCTTCATCGGGACCGTTCGGGCAAATCCTGTCGGCGCCCCAGCGCCTCCCGTGAGGGAGAGATTCATTGAGCA
>JAYFOG010000026.1:0-9349 GCA_034932965.1 Methanocorpusculum sp. | reverse complement strand
GTTTGTTGTGCAGCGGGAGGGGTAGATGGATAGTTTTGTGTGGGGTTCGCTGAGGGGGGAGGGGGGATTTTAGCTGACTGTGATCTCGTCAGAGACGAGTTTTTCGGGATGAAAAGGAATATTAGTGAAGTACTGTTATCGCCTACGCAGGAATCGCACCCTCTCTTGAAAAATGCTATCAGAAAAACCCGCGTGCGGGTTTTTCTATTGCTTCATTATTTTTTTCGATTACACACAAAGAGATGTTTACAGAGAGAAAAACCGGTACGCCGGTTTTTCTTACAGCATTTTTCCAGACGGCGTGCGATTCCTGCGTAGGCGATAAGCCGGAGCAGAGCACGACGGCGCAAGAAAAATGCGATTCGCGAAGATTGGTGGAGATTCGCGGTTAAATAATCTCTTGTTTCCACACCCGGCAATATCCTTCCCGAATTGGGATAACACTGCGGAACTCCTAAAAAAAGAGGATACGTCTATTCAGGCCGTTTTTGGCGCACTTCTGACTTTCTGATAGCCGATACCATACACGGCCCCGATACCCAGCGAAGCAAGTCCGAAGATGAGGAACATATTTCCGTAGGAGGCGGCGATGAGGAGGATCGGGACGGCAGCAAAGGAGGAGACGAACTGGCCGATGTTTAAGGAGGCTCCGCAAAAATGGAGAGAGCAGACAGGGCGATATAATGTGAGACAGGCAGTGTACGCGGGTAAACGCGCAGAGAAAAAATGATTTTATCCGATGAGGTTTTGTTTCGTCGAAATAGGCTGAAAGCTGGTGTTTTTTTAACGGATACCTGACATCTTGTTACCTCCTTTGACACTACTCTTTATGTTGTTTGGTCGTGATATATCCGGGCCGAAGGAGTTTGGGATTTCACAGGATTTCCGAAAAAATGAGGTAAATTTACTCGCAGATCAGCTGTTCGCGTCTGAGAGATTTGATTTTTCGTGCAGGTTTTAACCCAAGATAAAGCAGGAGAAGACCCATGACAACAAGCACAATCACACAGCCAAGGTTCACCCACGGGATCTCACGCAGAACGATCCATTCGTATATGACTATGGCCAGATTTGCCGCGGCAACAATGAACTCGAGCCAGACAAACGTAAACCAGAGGTTTTTCATCGTTGAGAGGCGTTTTATCTTCGAGTCGATGTCGGTGTAAAGTTCGAACGGACCGCTCGCCGCCTCTTTTCGCAAATATACCCATCTGAATACCGAGGCAACACAGACAACGTCCGTATCTTCTAAAAATCTGAGATAGGCAACACTTTCCGGCGACGTCGGAAGATGTTCCAGAAGCTCGATCTGGTAGATGTACTTTCCGGGCTCGGTTTCTTCGAAGGTATATTTCCCAAAGAAAAAACTGTACAAGGAAAGGCCTTTTGCCGCCATTTCGTTCAGCCACTTCTCCTCTTTTTCATAATCGGAGATCCATCTCCATGTTGTGTGCTTCATTGTTCTGCTCCGGTAATTTTTTTCCCGTTTGCGAGGAGCTCTTCGAGTCTCTGTATTTCATAACGCACGGCTTTTTTCCCGGACTCTGTGATCTGATACTCTTTTTTTCTCGAATCCGATTCGCCGGCAGATATTATCCAGCCTTTTTCGAGCAGAGTATTGATCGCTCCGTATAAGGTCCCGGGGCCCAGGTTGACCCGGTCGCTGCTGAGCGCTTTGATGTTCTGCATTATGCCGTACCCATGCATCGGTTCGTAAAGAGACAGCAGGATGTAGTAGGCTGCTTCGGTGAGCGGAGCTTTTTCCATAGGAAGTGTCATGGTTTATTCCGTGCGGCGATATATCGTTTGACGATGTATCACTTGACGATATATTGTTATATCGTCATCCGATATAATACTTTTTCAAAAAAGAGAGGGACGGCTGTCGATCATCAGATCCGGCTTACCTGCGGGTAAATCCGCCGCCGAACCCTGACGAGACCGAGCCGTATGATCCTGCTGGTTCATCCAGCGTAATATTCTCGACGATGGAGCCGATCGTGAGGGTATACGTCGACCCAATCGTCAGATCCGGCATGCTGATTATCACGGAATTAAACGAGAGCGACGAGGTATAGGTGAGGAGAACGCTGCCTGAGGCATCGGTGAGGGAGATTGTCGTCCCGACCTGTGCACTGGTATCGAAGTTATACATGATGGATGCCTGCGCCGATGAAGAATCGAATCCTTCCGCCATCGAAGAACTTCCAATTGCCAACACGACACCCCCGTTCACAACACACGTTCCGCCGGACTCGGCCCCCGCATCAATTGCACTGTTTCCGTTGTTGTTTGCTTCGACATACAACGTACCTCCGTTAATGGTGAGATCGCCGTTGGAATCCACACCATCTCCCGAGGAGGAAAACACCGATATAACGCCGCCGTTGATCGTGAGCTGCGGAAGATCCCCGCTGTTGGTAAGGGCAGAACTGAAAGAGTCCTTGTCAAAGCCGCCGCCTCCCATCATAAATCCGCTCCCGTCGGCCCCGCCGCCGGCATTCATGCCGTCATCGGTCGAGGTTATGTCGATCTGACCGCCGTTAACGGTTATCGCAAAACCTTCCAGCCCTTCGTAGCTTTGGGTAATTGTAACGGAACCATCATTTATCACGAGATTCTCATCGGCATGGATGCCGTCGTCTCCCGAGGCGATGGAAATGGTGCCTCCCTGAATCGTCACATCGATATTGGAATGGATACCGTCGTCCTCACAGTTAAGAGTGATAGTCCCGCCGGTGATGAGAACAAGTTCATCGGCCTTCAGGCCTTTTGCACTCACACTGTCATCATCTGTGGTTGTAGTCGTCGGAGCGAAACCCTGGCCGCCGCCCATCTGAGAAGTCATATTTCCATCGAACGTCGGGCGGGTCATATTCATTCCACTCCCCATATCCACGCCAGATGGTGCGGTCATTGTACTCATATCGGGGACACTGCCGGTAAATCCGCCCGACGCCGGAGTCCCGCTGCCTTCACCGGTCGTGATATCGATATCTCCTCCTGCAATTCGGAGAACAGTGATTGCTTCAATACCGTCACCCGTCGAAGTGATCGTAATACTGCCGCCGTCGATCGAAACAAATCCTTTTTCTTCATCATCCGTCTGATCGGACTGGATGCCTTCGTCACCGGCATCAATGGTTATTGTACCGTCATAGATCTTCACGGAATCTTTTCCGTGGAGTCCGTCCCCGACTGCAGTCAATACGTACGTGCCTCCGGCGATGACGAGATCATTCTGCGAGGAGATCGCGTGGAGATAGTTACCGGTCACGATCAGCGTACCATGACCGTTGAGTGTGAGATCGCTTCGCGAATATATCGTAGCTTTCGCTTCCTTGTTGTCGATTGTTGGGGCATACACGCTGCCGTCCGACAGGGTGTTGACACTGCCTTCGGCGAGGGTGATGAATACTTTGCCGGCCTGTGCTGCGTAAATGGCCGGGTTATTTGAACAGGAAATATCAACACCGTCAAGAACGAGCTGGACCTTATCACTCTCGCCGGCATATATGACGATCTGCCCATCGGAAAGACTGCCGCGTGCGATATACGTGCCCTCATCGGTGATGGTTATCACATTGCCATTTACCAAGGCTCCGGATCCGTCAACATAACTTGCTCCGTCAACAAGATACAGAATTGTTGCTGAAGCTTCGTTATATGAAGAATCAAGATCTTTGGCGGAGTAGGTGATATCTATGGTAAGACCGCCGGTTGATCCAATCCCCGTTTCTGCGGATCCAAGGACCCCGGGAGCAAAGAGAATAAGACCGGCAAATCCAACGCCGAGTGCCAGAATAATGAACGTGACGAGTGTCATCCGTTGTTCAGAGAGGTCCATTATCTCACTCCGATGATCAATGAGCTTCGAGGGTCAGAGAAGAATTCGGCAGACCATATATTCAAAGAAGAAAGCGATTTCTCTATTCGGTATTTGCTGCATCCTTTTGATGATTGAGGGGAGATAATTGTCATATTGTACTTCCATTATACTTTCTGAGAGTCAGAGACACGCTTGTTTTTACAGCAGTTTTTGCGGATGGAAAACTGGATCTTATCTCTCATTCGAAAATATATATGATAGTAAAACATATTTAACATTTTGGTGTGGAAACCATACATCACCATCTGATCAAAGTAGGGGGCGGTTGTATGCAATGTGAAAAAAACCTGATGAAACGAGCAGCCGTAAAAGGAAGTTCTGTGCAGGAGATTCTCAGAAGAGAGGGAGCTGACCGTCACGCAGACGTGTCTGACGAGCGTTGGTGATGATATCGCCGTCGGCTGATCCGCCGATGAGGAAGGGAGAGGAGGGGTCATGCAGTTCCCGGTTTTTCCGAACGGTTTTCTGGTCGTAGTTTGCATAACAGTAGACGCATCCATGCCCGCAGGTATTGTAGGCGCCGATGTCGCAGTTCAGCAGACAGGAGCAGGAGCTGCGTGTCGATGTGCTGCCGGAGTCGTGACGAAGTTTTTGGCCGACGGCACGTTCAATGACCTCCCAGGTAAGACAGCCGGAACAATCGACGCCGAAGCCTTCCAGTTCGGCTCCTTCCGCACAGGATTTTATCGTTATTCCGTGCTCGCGGCCGATCTCACTGAATGCTTTTCCAAGAGTGATACGGTCCTTTTGTTCCACTTCTTTTCCGGCAGGGAAGTTCCGTCTGGTTTTTTGATAGAGATCAAGGAAACTGATGACGCAGACGTCGGTATAGTCGGCAAGTTCTGCCGCCATTTTTTCAAACGAAGCGAGATGAGATTCGAGGGAATACTTTTCGGTGAGAAAGATCGGATCGTACCGCCAGCCGATACGGCCAAGGCCGACACGTTCCGAGAGGGTCTGAAATGAACCGATCACCTGTTTTGCCGGAGGGACGTTTGGTTCGATCTCTTTTCCGTACGGAGTGATGGTGACATACCAGAACTGACCAAACGTATCCAGTTCGCGGAGCCGCGGAATCATCGGTTCAGGATTTTTGGTGCAGAAGTTGATACAGTCCACGATGTCCGGATTCAGCAGGTATTTCGTAACCTTTTGAGGAAAATACGGGTTACGTACGAGAACATACCCTTCCCTGATACGATTGTAGAACCATTCGCTGAAAAAAGCGGGGATGTCTGTTCTGCTTCCGGTGTTGAGGATCATAGCGGGTTGACTCTGATAGATGTTCTTTTCGAGAGGATAAAAGGGATGCGGGAAAAGGAAACAAGGCACGGCATCTTGTTCAGTTGGAAAAGTGACAGCATCACGCAGGGTATTTGCCGACTTTCCAGCTACTTTCCAAATCGTTTGACAACAAGAAGAAGCCCGATCCTTCCTTTAAATCTAAAAATAACGTATATTATAATTATATTAATTGTATTTTACAATTTTACATAAATGAGAGAGAGACGCCCGCAGATTTTCCACGACCGGCATGCCGATCATCCAACCCCCCGCTTTCCTCACCTTTGTCAAATACATCAAATTGGCAAATACCCAAATCAAACCTAGAATATCACTTCGTTTCCGAAAATAAGACAGGAAACACTTGACACAGCATTTGACAAATACGATCTGTTTTCGGCAAGTCAGCACCCGTTCTTTCCCATCCGGCACCCCCTGAATCAGAAAACGATCTAATCCTCTTTAGTTCTAGAACGAATTGAAGAGGAAAAAACATCCCGCCAATCTTTGGATCAGCACAGACATGTCAGAAATAAATTCAAAAAGAAAAGAGCCTCAGGCGAGAGTTGAACTCGCGACCTCGTCCTTACCAAGGACGCGCTATACCACTAAGCCACTGAGGCAACAAAATATTGCGATAACAAGATACAACTCAGACTCATTTAAACATTATGAATCGAGGGCATAATTTTGAAACTGAAAACGGCCCCGTACCAAAAAATCAGGGGCAAACCCCGCTCACGCGCACAACATCCTAAGGATCGTTTTCGCGACGACAAAACCTGTGGAAAATGCCGCCTGAATGTTGTATCCCCCCGTATCCCCGTCGATATCCATAACCTCTCCCGCAAAAAAGACGCCCGGAGCGAGCTTCGACTCGCAGGTCTTCTTATTGATCTCCGCAAGCGAAACGCCCCCTGCCGTGCACATCGCGGCATGGAAATCGCCCATCCGGCTGATACTGACCGGAAACCCCGTCAGATTTTCGACCAGCGCTGCCCGCATCTTCGCGGTCAGCTGACCCCCGGTCGTCCCTTCAGGAATACCGGAAAGTTCGGTCAGCGCGCGGGTGAGACGATCCGGGCAGGAGAGACCGGACAAAAGATTCTGCACCTGCTTTCCCCCGGACGCGGCGGTCCGCTCTTTCAAAAGAGCATCCGTTTCCTCCGGGGAAAGAGGAGTGAATCCGATCCTGAGCAGATCGCCGGCCCGCATCCATCGCGAAGCATCCAGGATCACCGGACCCGAATACCCAAAACGGGTTATCAGCAGATCGCCCGCCCGGGTCATCAGCTTTTTTCCGTCCCGCCAGATACTCACCTTTGCCGGAAGAGATATCCCCGAAAGATCCCGCAGCGGATGATCATCGGCATACACCGGGGTCAGAGACGGCTCGGGAGGGGCGATCGTATGGCCGAGGGATTCGGCAAAACCATACCCGTCCCCCGTCGAACCGGTCCCGGGATACGACATCCCCCCGGTCGCGATCACCACATACTTCGCACGATACACCCCAAACGAGGTCTCGGCCGCATACCCGTCCTGATCCCGGCTTATCGACTTCACCCCTTCCGAATAATTGATCTCGACTCCCGCCTCATCGCAGGCAGAAAGCAAAGCATCCAGCACATCATCCGCGCGAAGCGAAACGGGAAAGACCTTCCCGTTCTCGTTTGTGAACACAGGAACCCCGCGCTGTTCAAAAAACTCTGTCACGGCCCGATTCGAACACGCCATCAGCGAAGGCTTCACAAAATCCCCGTGATCACCATAGTTTCCGGTGAACGTTTTCACATCGCCGGCATGCGTGAGATTACAC
The DNA here is from genome assembly GCA_034932965.1 of Methanocorpusculum sp. Lineage (GTDB taxonomy): Archaea > Halobacteriota > Methanomicrobia > Methanomicrobiales > Methanocorpusculaceae > Methanocorpusculum. Next base: position 2,357 of record JAYFOG010000026.1, on the reverse strand, counting down.
TGACCGGAGCCGGCCAGCAGAAGTTTTCGACCCGGAAGTTTCATCTTTTCCAAAACAAGGACCCGTGCCGGCGCAAGATTGGCGGCACAAAACAGTCCTGCCGGCCCCGTCCCGACAACGATCACATCATACTCACGCATACTCATTCTATGTACGTACGTCCCAAACCCTTATTATTGATACCCTCCAACATGTAAGAAGCACTTAGGTGCTGACTGAAGTAAGTCCGACGTGTCTGTCTTCTAAGACACTGCCTTATGGCTTTGGGATTACGACGAGTCAGCTGTAATATACATGCTGCTCTTTTCGTGACTTACGACCATATCTGTCAAATCACAGTATCCGCGAATACGTCGGCAGATTGGTTCTCCGCCCGGTACGGATGGCGGACAGTCTCTTTCGCGAGGTGATAAATTATGGCACGAATGCATGCTAGAAGAAGAGGAATTGCATCCTCTGTGAGACCATACAGAAAAGAAGTTCCTGCCTGGTCCAACTCCGATGTCAAAGAGATCGAGGGTAAAATCGTCGAGATGCGCAAAGCAGGTCTTACCTGTGCACAGATCGGTCTCGTTCTCCGTGACAAACACGGCGTCCCCAATGTAAAACTCGCAACCGGCAAGAGAATCAATGCCATCGTCCGTGAAAACGACCTTGACACTGACATCCCCGAAGATCTGCGCAACCTTATGCACAAGGCTCTCGGCATGAGAAAACACCTTGAGCAGAACAAAAAAGACCTTCACAACAAACGTCAGCTCCATCTGACCGAAGCAAAGGTCCGCAGACTCGTAAAGTACTACGTTGGAAACAAACGCTTACCGCTCGGCTGGGTCTACAAGCCGGAGACTGCAGAGATTCTGCTGTCCAGATAAATCGTCATAACCCATGTCACTGGAAGAAGCTGCTAAAAATATTGCCGAACGCCTCAAAGAGATGGAGTACGTCGAGATGTACTCCCACCACGACGCGGACGGCATATCCTCGGCAGCGATCATGTCCATTGCCCTGAAAAGAGCAGGCATCGCATTCAGGCTCAGGTTTTTACCTGTGCTGAGCGAAGAAGATGTCACGAATCCGGACATCTCCCTTCTCTGTGACTTGGGGGCGTCGTGTGCCGGGTTGCCGGAGACGACAATGATCGTCGATCATCACGTGCCTTACACCACCTCAAAATACCATATCAATCCGCGATTGTTCGGTGCAGACGGCGAAACGGAACTTTCCGCAGCCGGCTGCGCCTATCTGGTCGCAAATGCCCTTTCAGATAACCGAGACCTTGCCGGCCTGGTTCTTCGAGGCATCATCGGGGACGGGCAGACCGTTACCGGGATGAATGAAAAGATCATCGGCGAGGGGATCGCGAACAATCTGATAAATCCGGGGAGAGGGATACTTCTTGCCGGCAGAACACCCAAAGAGCAGATCGAAGCCGCGGCCGCACCCTATCTTCCGGGTCTTTCCGGAAACAGCGGGGAGGCTGAACAAATCGTGAAAGCCTGTTCGGCGAAAACGTCGGATGAAGCTTATCTCGGGTGTTTTTTATCAGAGATCATCGCACGGTCCAATGCAGCGTATGATGCGCTGACGGATCTCTACGGTGATACCTGGGGTCTTGAGCGGGAGATCATCCAAAATGCCCACTCGCTGACGATGGTCATCGATGCCTGCGGAAAAGCAGGCAGGACCGACATCGCATTCGGGCTGGCATGCGGGGATGCTTCCCTGCTGAAAGAGGCCTGGGAGATCGCTCTTTCGTTTAAGAAAAAGGTGATCCAGGCCGCAGATTCAGCCAGACAGCTGACAAAGAATGCATGGATGGTTGATTCGGTCGATACGGTGAGCGATGTCGCAGACATGTTTGCCGGGTCACAGAAACAACCTATTTTCGTTCTTTGCAGAGGAGCATCGTATCTGAAAGTCTCAGCCAGAGCACCCCGAACCGCTGACGTGGATTTTGAGCAGTTCATCACGACTGCTGCAAAAACATTCGGCGGAAAAGGCGGAGGTCACAGGACCCGGGCTGGAGGAGAACTCCCCCTTGCCTGCGAGGCTGAGTTTATCATATCGCTGGAGGCATTTGCATGAAGATAACAGGCGAGATCCGGTCCAGGGTCCAAAGCGCAGACGAGATCGAAAAATCTCTTGCGCCGGACAATGCCGGATTCATAGATACGTCTTATGAGGATGGGTATATTACAGCAAGGGTGAACGGCGAGTCGCTTCGGTCGGTTATTGCGACAGTTGATGATTATCTGATGAATCTCTCGGTTGCAGAACGGCTCATCGAGACGATCTGCGAAGAGAATACGTTAAAAAATACTTCAGGTGAATAAACCATGGCAAGAAAAAAGCAG
>JAYFOG010000025.1:0-15429 GCA_034932965.1 Methanocorpusculum sp. | reverse complement strand
ATCAAAATAATAGTTCTCACCGATTTTCACTTTTTTGGCAAGGATCGGGAGAGCACTTGATGCATGGATCATCTCTACATCCTCTTCCATGATTTTCGGATGGAAATATTCAGCCTCGCCCGTCTCACAGTTTGTCGCAACAGAGTAAAACTTGCCGGGATATTTATTATATTCATCATAATCAAAGGGGTCAAGTTGTTCAGGGATTATATGGAAGACCATTTCAGGACCTAAAAGATCCCCTTTGGTTAATAAATTCCAGTAGCTGAAGTACCGTTTGTCCCCCATATGCTCGGTCATTGTCCTGTATGCCCTGCCATGCTGTTTGGAGAGATAACTGGCAGCATGACATGCCCCGGAAGAGACCCCGTAGCAGGAGGAAAATTCCAGTTTGTTTTCGATCAATGCATCAATGACCCCGGCCGTATATGCTCCGCGCATCCCGCCCCCTTCAAAAATCAGTCCTGCAGAATACATCTGGTTAGTAATGTGCTCTCTTATGAATAGTATATTTTCCGAAGGCACATAACCCCGCAAGCAACGAATAATACTCCGGAAAGCTAATTGTTATGGCATGACACATTCTGGCGAACTGAAAATACAGTGGGCTTCCCAGTATATGCCGGTGTTATCGGCAATCAAAAAGCGCTTTGAAGAGGAAAAACCTCTTAAAGGGCAGAGAATAGGTATGGCTCTGCATGTTGAAGCGAAGACCGCATGTCTTGTTCGGACACTGCAGGCAGGCGGGGCAGAGGTGTACATCACCGGATGCAATCCGCTTTCCACCCAGGATGATGTGGCAGAAGCACTTTCAAATGGAGGAATCGCCTGTTATGCAAAAAGAGGATGTAATACCGAGGAGTATTACGCAGCGATCGATAAGGTGCTTGATGCAAAACCCACCCTGACCATCGACGACGGCATGGATCTGATCAACAGGGTCCATCTCGACAGACGGGATGCTCTCCCGCAGATCATCGGAGCATGCGAAGAGACGACGACAGGTATCCACCGGTTAAAAGCAATGCAGGCCGAAGGAAAACTCGAGTTCCCGGTTTTGTCGGTGAACGACACGCCGATGAAACATTACTTCGATAATGTTCACGGGACCGGTGAAAGTGCTCTCGCCTCCATTATGCTTACAACAAATGTTCTCATTGCTGGAAAACACGTCGTCGTTGCCGGATACGGGTACTGCGGGAGAGGCGTCACCACCAAAGCACGCGCTCTTGGCGCACGGGTCATAGTAACGGAGGTCGATCCGCGCCGTGGCCTTCAGGCACACTTCGACGGGTTTGATGTGATGAGCATGGATGAAGCGGCAAAACTTGGAGATCTGTTCATCACAACGACAGGAAACTGCGACATCATCACCGACCGTCACTTCCCCCTCTTAAAATCCGGGGCGATCCTTTCGAATGCGGGTCATTTCAATAACGAGATATCCATCCCCTGGCTGGAAGCTCATGCTGACTCGATTGAACACCGTGACGGGATCGACACCTATGTTATCGGAGAGAAAAAGATCCATCTGCTTGCAGAAGGAAGACTGGTCAATCTCGCAACGCCGAAAGGCATGGGACACCCTGTAGAAGTCATGGACCTGAGCTTTGCGGTCCAGGCACTTGGTGTTGAATACATAGCAAAGAATGGCAAAAATATGTCTCCCGGAGTCCACGACATCCCTTCAGAGATCGATGAATATATTGCCCGACTGAAACTGGCAGCAGTCGGCGCAACGATCGATGAGTTGTCCGGCAGTCAGAAAGAGTACATGTGCTCGTGGAATCACGGCACATAATTTTTTTCAATCAGCTTTTTCTTTTTTCCAGATCAGCCGTTTTTCTATGACTTCTTCGGCAAAAATCAAAAATGCATACGAGGCATAAGAAAATACGGCCGGGACCAGCAGATGTTCATCGGGGATCTTTCGGGCATTGGTGTTTCCGATGATCCTGACAAAATCAAGAGCATATAATGCATCATCACTCAGTATGCCGGAACGGCCGATCGCACCGCAGAGGGTCCCGAACTTTGTGTTATCGACACGGATCTTCTGGTGTTTGCAGATTAGTTCGGCAGCCTGAGTCGTGATATCGCAGAGTTTTCTGGTCGCGGTCTCGGATTTTTTCTGGCGCGAGATCGGTTCAAGATCGCGGAACACCGGGTGGATCTCTGCGATTTCGATAAACCGTTTCATCCGCATCTCATACCCGGAGAGGACAGCTGAACGTTCATAGATGCTTTTTTCCAGATCAATGCCTCTTTCTCTCGGGAGAGAATACCGTATCAGAAGAGATGATCCGGCGCCTCCGGATGGAACGGAGAGGATCGCATCGCCGATGTTCTGCATATCGTACAGGGCGTTACAGCACATCGAAAGCCTGTTTGCAGCTTTCAGTGTCTTATGAAGTTCTCCTGCCGTGACTTCGAGTTGTGAGTCCCCGCGGGCAGCTGCCGCATCAAATCTGCGATATAATTCGTGATGAAAATCAGACGCAGTCAGGTTTCCGTTTTTTTCTGTCATGGTTTATCCAAAAAGCCCAAAGAGCCCTTTTTTCTTTGCAACATCAACCTTAATGATGATGTTGCCTTTTTTCTTCGGAGATTGAACCCCGAGCCCTTTTCCTTCCGGCGGGACAAAACTGTCTCCCGTTTTTACACCTGCAGGCACGGTGATTTTGATAGTTTTCTTGAAGAGAAGGGTAAGGGGTACTGTTCCGCCCTGTTCCGCGATTTTTGGCGGTATCTGCAGATGACAGATCAGGTCGTTTGTTGCGTCATCGATCTCCCAGTTTTCTTCCGGGATCACTTTTAGGGTCACATACAAATCTCCGCGCGGTTTTCCTTCGACAGGTACACCTTTGTTTTCGATCCTGTACCTCCTGACCCCGGGGTAAACTTTGATGACGACTTTTTCGCCAGCGACCTTCATGGGGATCTTGCCTTTGCCATATGCGGCAATTGTCATGGACACAGGATATTCCGTCTCGATATCGCCGCTTTTTGTCGGCATTCCTGACATTTTTTTACCGCGGGATAAAGGCGCCGCAGGTATTCCGGCACGCTCCTGATCATACGCAGCTTTGGATTCAGGATTGCTGAGGACCTCATATGCCGCCATTATTTTGAGCAGCCGCTCATTGTACTCCTGCTGTTTGTCCTCGTTCGAACCCGCATGATCCGGGTGGAACTCTTTTACGAGAGAGACATAGGCTTTTTTTATCATCTCCGGCGCTGCATTTTCGGCTACGCCGAGCGTATCATAGTGGGAATCGCCCATTTGCTTAATCTATTGGTGTTATAAAGGATAGAACTTATCTCATATTCGAGCAATACAATACCAGTATGTATATCGGAGTCGACCATGGGACAACGTCTCTTCGGTTCGCAACAGAAAACGGCAAGCATCTCAAAATATCCAGAGAAGCGGCAAAAAAATTTGAACTGTCATCTCTCGAAAGACTCTGTTCTATCGAAGAGATAGAGGGATTTGCCGTATGCTACTCTATGGGCGATAATTTTTCGAAAATAACACCGATTGCTCAGTTGAAAAACCGCGGGGTCATCACCCGTGATGGTGCCGGGAAACATGTCGGCGGGGGAACACGGGTCTTCGATATCATAAAAGAGTCAGGGATCCCGGCCGTCGTGATCCCGGGGATCCACCGGGGATCGGATACAGATCCCAGATTCAAAGTGTATTCCCATCAGACGAGTCCGGAAAAACTCGGGATCGCCTATCTTGCAAAACAAACTCTCCGGGACACGTTTATCGTATCCGACATCAGTTCGAACACTGTTTCACTACTTGTCATCAACGGAAAAATCGTCGGGGCATTCGATGCATGCGTCTTCGCGCCAGGGACCCAGCACGGAGCCCTGGATGTGGATGCGATCAGAAAAATCGATGAGGGGGAGTGTACGGCCAACGAGGCGTTTACTACAGCGGGAGCCTCCTACCATCTTGAAGAGAAGTATCAAAAGCCGGCAATCGCCATGTGGGCGGCGATGGAATGTGCCTCACTTCTTCTTCTTGCCCGTGAAGCTCCGATTGCCCTGGCCGGAAGTCTTGCGCCTGAATTGGCAGAGGAGATCTCCGCATTACTCCAAAAACCGGTCATTGTATATGACGAGTGGGCAGCATCCGAAGGGCTGGCGCTTATGGCAAGGGATATTTTCGGCGGAGCAAAGGAGATATTGGGAATATCGGCGATACAGCCCTGCAAATAATTATTCATCCCCACTCTGCATCTGTTTTTCGTAAGTGCGGTCTTTTTTGGAAAAATTTGCAAACAGTAAATTCATATTGATTAATCGTGATAAATATAAGTGTTATGAGAGAACTACGCATCCACGGAAGAGGTGGACAGGGCTCGGTGACTGCTGCAGAATTAATAGCAACTGCAGCATTCACTGCAGGCGTCTATTCACAGGCATTCCCGGCGTTCGGTGTCGAACGCCGCGGAGCTCCCGTGCAGGCATTTGTGCGGTTCAGCGATGAAAAGATCCGCCTTCGGAGTCAGATCTATGAACCGAACTACATTATCGTTCAGGACAGCACGCTTATTCGCGATGTGAATGTATTTGCAGGCATGTCTGAGGGCGGTATCGCCATTATCAACACCGAAAAAGACGCGGCATCATATAATCTCCCGAAAGGTGTCAAACTGATTATCATCGACGCAACAAAAATCGCTCTTGAAGAAATAGGACTCCCGATCACCAATACAACTCTGATGGGGGCATTTGCTGCCGCAAGCGGAGAGATCACGCTCGAAGCTCTTGAAGGCGCAATCAAAGAAAGATTCGACACGAAACTTGCAGACACCAACATCGCCGCAGCAAAACGTGCATATGCTATGGTAAAGGAGGGAAGGGTATAATGGCTCTTGGAATTGGATGCACGGCACGTCCGGGCAACAGCAGAAACAACAAAACCGGTTCATGGAGAGTTTTTTATCCAGTAATGGACACAGAGAAATGTACAAAATGCGGAACATGTCAGCTGATCTGTCCAGAGGGATGCATCAATCAGAATCCTGACAAAACCTATTCTATCGATCTTGACTTCTGTAAAGGATGCGGCATGTGTGCCGAAGAATGTCCGGATAAAGCGAAGGCGATCACTATGATTAAGGAGGAAAAATAAATGACGATGGAAATAATGGAGGGATCAATCGCCATCGCGGAAACCGTTCGTCTCTGCAGACCTCAGGTCATATCCGCATATCCGATCACTCCCCAGACCCACATCGTCGAAGGACTCGCATCGATCGTGGCAGATGGACGACTTGACGCAGAGTATATCTGTGTGGAGTCAGAATTTTCCGCCCTATCAGCCTGTATCGGCGCATCTGCCGCAGGAAGCAGAGTTTACTCGGCAACAACCTCACAGGGTCTCGCTCTGATGGCCGAGGTCGTGTTCAACTCAGCAGGAATGAGACTGCCGATCGTCATGGGTATTGCAAACCGCGCGATCTCAGCACCGCTCTCGATCTGGAACGACCAGCAGGATTCCATCATGATGCGAGACTCAGGCTGGATACAGCTGTATGCAGAAGACAATCAGGAGGCAATCGACATGCACATCCTCGCATACAAAGTTTGCGAAGATCATAACATTCTGCTTCCGGCATTCGTCTGCTTTGACGGATTCATCCTGTCTCACGTGTATGAGCCGATCGATTTGCCCGCACAGGAACTCGTTGATTCGTTCCTCGGGCCGTTCAACCCCTATCAGAAACTGGACCCTAAGGATCCGATCTCCTTTGGTATGTATGCAACGCCGGAGTATTATCTGGAGTTCAGATACGAACATGATCTGGCGGTCAAACGCGCAGCAGATGCTATCAAAAAATACGGCAAAGAGTTCGGCGAACTTTTCGGCCGCGACTATTCCGAGTTAGTTGTCGGTTACAAACTCGAAGATGCAGACACGGCGATCGTGGCAATGGGTTCGATCTGCGGAACCGTCAAAGACGCGATCGATGAGATGCGTGCGGACGGAAAAAAGGTCGGACTCTTAAATCTCCGCTGCTTCCGCCCCTTCCCGTCGACCGATGTTGCAAAAGCTCTAGCTCATGTCAACACCATCGCAGTTCTCGATAAAAACGTCAGTCTCGGTGCAAAAGGTGCTGTGGCAATTGAAATCAAGGAGGCATGTTACGGATCGAACATACCGGTCTACGACTACATCCTTGGTCTCGGCGGCCGCGATGTGAGAAAGAAAGACATCAAAAAGATCGTCGAACTTGCCGAGAAAGGTGAAGGCGACATGTTCTACGGATTACGTGAGGAGGTGCTCTAAAATGGTAGACAGATCAATTGAAAACTTTGAGTGCGGGCACAGAGCCTGCGGGGGCTGCGGAGCATCATCTGCAGTCCGTATGATCCTGAAAGGCTACGGCGAAAACACCATCGTAGTCAACTCTACCGGATGTCTGGAGGTCTTTTCAACCCCATACCCGGAAACCGCATGGAAAACTCCCTGGATCCACTCACTCTTCGAAAACGCTTCCGCAGTAGCATCAGGTATCGAAGCATCCCTCAAAAAACAGGGACGTCTGGAAACCGAAAAGATCCTCGTCTTCGGCGGGGACGGCGCCACAGTGGATATCGGAACACTCTGTATCTCAGGCGCATTTGAACGCGGACACGACTTCACGTACATCTGTTACGACAACGAAGCATACATGAACACAGGGATCCAGCGGTCGGGGGCAACTCCCTACGATGCAGACACGACAACCTCTCCCGCAGGTGCCTGCTCGACAGGAAACAGCCTGCCGAAGAAAGATTACCCGCAGATCCTCGTCGCTCACGGTTCGCCTTATGTTGCCACCGCTTCAATGGCTTACCCCGCAGATCTGATGAAAAAAGTTGAAAAGGCACGAAATACAAAAGGTCCCTGCTATATCCAGGTACACACGCCATGCTGCACTGGATGGGGATTCGACGGTGCCAAGACAATGGAGATCGGAAGAATGGCAGTTGAATGCGGACTCTGGGTCAACTACGAAGTCATTAACGGAGAGCTTGCGGCCGTTAAGAAAGTCAAGAGAGTTCCGGTCGATGACTATCTCAAAGCCCAGAAACGGTTCCGCCATCTCTTCAAACCCGTAAGAAACGACGCCGAGATCGCAAAGATACAGGCCATCGCGGATAAAAATGCCAGAAAATACGGCATCGATATTGAATAAGATCAGTATCTGAAAACACTTTCAATCTCTTTTTTCAAATCAGTTCACTCTGACAAAAATACATTTCTATACATTAACACAAACCAATTACGGCACGATTCAAATAAAAAAGGGAGAGAGGAGATGGATCGCTTTTTAGAGATCCTGCATCGGCTTTCTTTTCAGTCTGAAATACCTGACACCTGCAATGACAAACACGACTCCCCATATCCCGAGGAAAAGATAGAGCAGAGGTTCGCGAACGTCATCATAAAACGTGAGAGAGGCAGTATTTGTATTCTCAAAGGTTATCATCGAACCATAGGATGAGTTGTCCGAAGGAGAAATTACTCCTCCATTACCAACCGTACCTAAGATCAGATGTCCTGTCTGAAACTTCTCCGGCAGATATATGGAAACATTGTACGGTTCGGCATACCTCAGATAGAGAAGTCCGTTCTCGATCTTCGCAGAGTAAGTCAGCGTGTAATTGCCTGCTGGAAAAGATATGGTTTTTCCATTCTGGGTATACTCGACAACGCCGCTCTCATTTTGTATCGTCAAATTATCAACTGAAAGGGCGACCTCCTCACCTAAAAATCCGGGTTTCACCAGAAGAAATGTACTCTGATTGATGAGAGCAGCATTCGCTGTGAGAACGTTACCGTCCTCAGATACAAAATACTCTGCAGAGTTTGCAGCTGCAGGAGCTGCAAACAAAGCAAGCAGGACCACAAAGATGCTTACAATACAGCAAGCAGTGCTTCGATGGTCGGGTCGATCTCGAGTGGCGGGGCGCATTGTTTGATTACTGTTTCTGGATCTTTCAGCAGGTGACCGGTCACGACACAGACGATCTTTTCATCCTTGTCAAGAAGTCCCATCTCTGCCATCTTGCGAATACCTGCAACCGAAGCTGCAGATGCGGGTTCCACCCCGATACCTTCGTATCTGGCAAGATCACGCTGCATGGCAAGGATCTCTTCGTCAGTTACAGACTCAGCAGTTCCACCGGTCTCACGAATTGCACGGAGAGCCTTCTCAGCATTGACCGGGTTACCGATACGAATCGCAGTTGCGACAGTCTCGGGATTTTGTTCAACGGTGATCTCAGAAAAATTCCCTTTGATAGCATCTACGACCGGGCATGATCCTGCAGCTTGGATCGCAGTCATCTTCGGAAGACGGTCAATATATCCGATCTCCTTCCACTCGCAAAGGCCTTTGTAGACTGCAGAGATATTCCCGGCATTTCCTACCGGCAGAACGATCCTGTCGGGAACACAACCAAGCTGATCAACGATTTCAAATCCTATGGTCTTCTGTCCCTCAAGACGATAGGGATTGATGGAGTTTAAGAGATAGATCCCATGGGTTATACAGAGTTCATGAACCATCTCAAGTGCCCGGTCAAAGTTGCCGCGGATCGAGATGACCTTGGCTCCATGCATAAGTGCCTGAGCAATTTTTCCAAGAGCAACATGGCCGGCGGGGAGTAAAACAACAGCCGGCATATTTGCTTTTGCCGCATAAACCGCCATAGAAGCAGAAGTGTTTCCGGTGGAGGCGCAGGCAACGATATTTTTGCCGAGCTGTTTCGCCATGGAAACACCAAGGGTCATGCCGCGATCTTTGAAAGATCCCGACGGGTTCATTCCCTCATGCTTTGCATACAGATTGGTAAGCCCCATCTCTTCCCCAAGTCTTTTCAGATGATAAAGAGGTGTGCCTCCTTCCTGAAGAGTGACAGGTTCGATTTTTACCGGAAGGAACTCTTTGTAGCGCCAAAGAGATATAGGGCGCTGTAAAATTTCTTCATGGGTGATCGTGATCTTGCTCAGATCATATTTTACTGCAAGCAGATGGCCGCATTTCTCACAATTGTACACTACCGCGTCGGGAGGATACTCGGCACCGCAGTGTACACAGACGAGTTTATACATGAATATATATTTGGTTCTTCAGGATTAGAAGCTTATTCCCGGACCTCTTTTTTTGACGGCACACCGGATGCTTTCAGGAAGATGATCCAGAGTACGATCGGGACCATGAGGGCTGCCGGATAGGCCCATTGGTCAGCTACGATCTTGGTGAGGAACAGTATCACGAGAATAACTGCAGCTGTCAGAAGAATGATGCCAAATATTTTTGGCTGTATATCGGTGCCGTCTCCTTTGATCCTTCCACGCAGGCGGCTGAAACTGAACGGATAGAAGTAATGGATCCCGGAATTATCGCAGGTATCTTCGAGTAAATGAAGGAAACATCCCAGCAGAAATGCCGAGCCGAATACATAGATGAGGGGGTCGTTATACAGGAAATTCAGATACGGAACAAATGAAAGCGCAAAGCATATGATCCAGATATAGAACGTCACAAGGACAGAGATAAGGACTATCCCTATCGGTGAGTGAGGAAGTTCGCGGTGTCCGTGTATTGCATATATTTTTTTACCGAAGATGATCAGGAAAATAAACTGAAGAGGTTTGTAGCAGGTATAGTAGAGGGCATAACCAAACACTGGCGTGAGATGGAATTTTCTGCCCCGGGCTCCTGGAATTTCTGCATGATATATCGCGGCTTCCTTTCCTTTGTCGATGTCCGGAGTGAGGGAACCGAGGAACGCGCCAAGGAGGAGGAGAAGCACCGCAGGAATCGATTCCCAGATGAGGAGGGATGGAGTTAACGGCGCAAGAATAACCAGGATTGTTGCCAGAGTAAGGAGGATGTGCGTTATACCTTTCATTTGTTGGATTATTGTTTCTTTTCCAGGGAAATAAGGAGAGGGGTTACAGCCATTTTGGCCAGGGGAGGCCGAAAGTTGTTACCATACCAGCAATTTCATCCCTGATGCCGTGATCGAGTTTGAGGAGGAGGAAGATGTAGATGAGAGCCCCAATGATGACCGGGATCAGGGTAACAAATACATTGTCAAGAGGGACGAACCGGATGTATACGAATACGAAGAGGGCCATGACAAGGGAGGAGATGATGATGTGGACGATCGGGCGATACTCGAAGAGGATGGTGATATAGCGTTTGAGGAGATGCGAAATCAGGATGGCGTTCAGGCTGAAACTAATTAATGTTGATACGGCAGCGCCGTTGATCCCAAAGATCGGGATCAAGGTTACATTGAGAGCAATATTGAGGAGGGCGGCAATGCCGGCGGCATAGAATGCCTGACGGGCGTGATCCGACGCGGTAAGGGCGACGCCAAGAAGGACAGTGAATACCGCAATGATCTGCATGATGAGAAGGATCGAACATACGATTGAACCCTCAGCAAAATCAGCTCCGTAGAAATAGTAGAGCAGACGTTCTGAAAGAAGGACACCGCCAAAAGCAACTGGTATCGCAAGCAGGAGGGAGAAGGTGATTCCACGGGTGATAACAGGGGCTATTTTTTCCATCTGGTTATTTGCGCTCCAGTGACTGATTTTCGGAGTCAGGGTGGTGGCGATCGCAACAGAGAGGAGGGATGCTAGTGAGGTGAACTGATATGCTGTACGATAAACACCGACATCGCCGTTGGTCATAAAGTAACCTATAAAAATCGTATCGGCATATGCAAAGATTATGGAACCGGTCCCGATCAGAAATATCCAGAATCCGTATGCTGCCAAGTTGGAAATATGATGAAATCTGAATTTTGCAGGTTTGAAGGTGAAGTATTTGAGGCAGATGATTCCGGAAATGATGATACCCGCAATAACTCCGCCGAACAATCCGAATACGGAGAATCCAAGAAGAACAGCTATTATCTGGAATATAATTCTGACAAACTCACTTATGCCATTTGATATGCTGTATACGCCAACATGACCAAGACCATAAATGCCGTAGGTTATAGTATGACCAAAGAAAGAAGCCGTAAGGGCAAGGATGATCCAGAGAACTAGATCATATGACTGCAGATCGATAAAATACGGACTAATGAGAAGAAGAAGTAATGTTGAAACGATGATGAGAAGAGCACGCAGGCTAGCATATGCGGTGAGATAAGCATTCTGATCATTTCCTTCGGAGATGCGTTTAACTGCCGCCTGTCCAAATCCCCCATCTCCGATCATGTTGAATACTCCGTAATACGCGAGGAAAAGATAGTAGACGCCCATCAGATCCTTTCCAAGGAGGTGCGAAAAGAGCATAGTGGAGATAAATCCAAAGAAGGTTATGCCTATCGTTGAGATGAGCCATAAGGTGCTCTGGCGTTTTATTGCCGGAATACGCATGATATTGGATATAAGGGGGATGGACATATGAGATGAATTAATTTTTAATATATGTTAGCGAGGATGAAATAATGATATGCGATGCTCAAATAACATTTTTATCAGAAATTACTCTGAGACACTATTTTTTGAACAGTGCAGCTCTAAAAGGATTCAGCATCATTAACAGATAATCGATTAGCAAACCAGTCCAGAAGTATCTGAACGATTTTCAAACTTGCCGTTCCATCCCCATATGGATTTACAGCCTTTGCCATCTTATTATATTCACCATTATCCATCAATAATACTCGTGCATGCTCAAATATATCATCTGATTGAATGCCAACAACTTTAACCGTTCCTGCCTCTACCGCTTCCGGTCTTTCCGTTTCAGTCCTCATAACTAAAACCGGGATGCCACACGCAGGAGCTTCTTCCTGCAAACCTCCGGAATCTGTTAATACAAGATAACTGCGAGCCATGAGATTATGCATATCAGATACATCAAGAGGGTCGAGCAGTAAAACCCTTTCAACATGAGACAATTGTGAAAATATCGTTTTCCTTACAACTGGATTAGGATGAACCGGGTAGATTACCACCACATTTTCAAAAGCCGATACAATCTTCGTAATGGCCTCACAAATATTTAATAATGGCTGACCTACATTTTCGCGACGATGAGCGGTAACTAAAATTACTTTAGAGGTGGAATAATCAATTTTATTTAACGCATCGCAATCAAAAAGATATGCATTCTTAAGAGTAAATGCAAATGCATCAATAACCGTATTTCCTGTCACAAATACATTTTTAGTAATATTTTCTTGCATGAGGTTCAATTTATTTCCAACTGTTGGAGCGAAATGAATATCGGCAATTTTACCCGTGAGACTGCGGTTCATTTCTTCGGGATAAGGAGAATATTTATTATGAGTTCTCAGTCCGGCTTCAACATGACCAACAGGGATTTGCTGATAAAAAGCAGCTAAAGCAGATACAAATGATGTAGTTGTATCTCCGTGGACTAAAATGATATCAGGTCTGTCTTGAATCAATATATTCTCTATTTTTTCCAAAATGTCAACAGTAATTGTAGACAATGTCTGATTAGTACGCATAATGTCCAGATTATAGTCAGAATGAACACCAAATATACCCATAACCGATTGCAACATCTCGCGATGCTGCCCAGTCAGGCAAACACGGTTTTCTATCTCCGGGTGTTTTTGAAGCTCTTTGATCAACGGACACATTTTTATTGCTTCAGGGCGTGTTCCAAATATACTCATAATTTTCATTACTTATCCTCCAAATAGATTACAGTATACATTCTAAATGCATGATTTTTTAGGAAACAAACCCTTTATTTCTCTCTTTATCCATGAAACGAGAAAAACTATTCGTCCCATAATCTGTTCTCCAATCAGTTTTAATAAAATAGACAGCGGATACAGAGTATTCGTAAAAATGAGAGGTTTCCAACCATCACGCAGATAACAAGATACCGCATCATGCATTTTAATATAATTTGAATTATTTAACGAAACGGCCTGGGACGAGTTCCCAAGCACCCGTGCATAGACGGGCAGAGACCCCCACAACTCATGATTTGTGTAAGGATGAGGGGGAACAAACGTTTTGATTCCTTTCTTTTGGCATTGAACCGAGATACACATATCCTCTGCAACATACTTAAAAGACTGATATTCTTCAGTTCCGTCAAACATATAATCAAGACACTCTTTTTTCAGAAACCAAGAGTGACCAACAAAGTCAACTTCTGTTACTTTGGAATTGGGTCCCGGCCACCCCACTCGTAAAAATCCATGATAAGGGTATTTAGTAGGATTGTACATTACAATGCCGACCGTTCCGTATATTCCCTCACGCTCCTGCATGCAAGAATAACAGTTTTCAAGCCACCTTTTGCCTGGGATCGTATCATCATCGAAAATACATATCAGGGGGCAGGAAGCAGAGGTTTTTGCATATTCGAATCGTTTCCACACGCCAGTATTTTCAGTAGCAATTTGTATATTGTCAAATCTATCTTTGAGAGACAAAAGAAGCTCTATTTTATAATTATCGGAAATGCCGTCCTGATAAAGCAGGATTTCTTTGGGCTTTAATGTTTGATTACTGATTGCTTCTAATTGAATTAATAAATTATCAGGTCTTTTATATAAATTACAAACAACAGTGACATTAAAGTTTGTTGTTTTCGGATCATACATCCAGCATTGTCTTTTGGCATATTTACTATTTTTATTCATATACGGGCGGGTAATTTTATTATGGATGTATGTATCAAGGGCACTTCCAAAATCTATGTAACAATTATTCGGATTATTTTTAAATAATTCAGCGATAATTGGCCCAGACATTGGTCCCGCTGAAACAACATAAAGTAAGTTATCTCTCTTTCCATAGTCATCTTTTATTTTCTTGAGTAAATTGTCTGATTCTGTTTCCCAAAAAGAGATACAATCATCACCAACTGAATAATATTCTAGTATATGCAAATTTCCTATTTGTTTATTTACTGCACGATGATTGGCTATAACTATTGCATCTCTTTTAAGTTCATTGAACGATTTAATGAAGAGATTGTAATTACTGTTTATCCAGATGTTCGCAAAAGTAATATTTTTATTTGGAATTCTTGAAACATACCAATAGTATGCTGCAGAATCACAACATGGACAGGATATTCCATACCACACTCGCTCATCTGCCAGTAATAGTGCATCTAAGCAATCATATCCAAGTTTAGTAACATGATTTGGTGCTTTCCACCCCTCCTGTGCAGTAACAGACCGCCCCTCCATAATTGCTCGTTCTCCATCACCATGACGAAGAAAAGCAAAATTCTCTTCATTAAGAATTCTTTTCCAGATTCTTTCAAACTCCTCACTTAAATAAATATTACAGGTCATAATTTATCCTAAAGTTTCACCAGTCTCTATGATTTGAAATAATGTCTTTTTAAAATATTTTTAATCACTTCAGCATTCTATATAATACTTATTAATGCTTTGCCTAATATGTATTCCTTACAATCTATAGATAAATCCATGAATTATGATGCGCTCTTTTCTAGATTATTTCTTCATAATTTTCTTGATGAGAAATCTCACCCCTTTTCTAAAATATCTAAAATATGAGAGACAGGACAATTTAACCAAAAAAAGCATTCTCCCAGGAGGAAAAATTGATATATAACTCCCCACGTCATCATAAGAGATCAATCTTTTTTTTCGAGAAAAATTAGACTGAATTACGATACCCACATAACTTCTTGCCAGATCATCAAGTGTAACCCCTTGAATCCAAGTCAATAAATGTTGGTGCCCCATATGAAAATATTTAAAAATCTGATCGCAAAAGAGAATTGGGATGACTTTTTCTTTTTGAAGATAGAAATTGTACCATGAAAACTCATAAGGAGCAATTTCCAACAAGTCTTTGTATGAATAATTATGCTTCTTCATAAAGTTATTTTTTAAATGTTCTAACACTTTTGAAGAGAATACCTGGAAACCATGACATGTAAGTAGCCGTTTATCTGACATGCCAAGTGTTTGCTGAATTTTTCGTAAACTTTCCTCTCTGTGCTTCCAAAATATTTTGTAATACAAAGGATCAGCCTTTAAATCATTATCTTCAAATAAAACAGTATATGGAATTTCTGCATCATACATGAAATCTGAAACACAAAACTCTCGAATAAACATACCATCAGAGTCAAGGCAAAAATAATTATTACACAACTTGGTTTCCCAAAATGATAATTTAAGAATTTCTTGATTTATATATCCTGGTTGAATATCTCCTATCGATTCAGTAACTAGATGTGGACAGATTACTTCCTGAGCCAAAATAGATATTTGAGAATATCTATCAACCCTATCTTTTTTAGAAGACGTGAGCACCCCCTTGCTTTTCCGCCTCCCTCTCCCCAAAAAACAGATTCACATAACCATTTCCCTAATTTTCCCCTCTATTTTCTAAAAAAATTCGAAAGCTTA
>JAYFOG010000024.1:0-4901 GCA_034932965.1 Methanocorpusculum sp. | reverse complement strand
ACTGCTTAGATGCCTTTATAAGAAATAAGTTTAAGAGTAGTTATCAACATTGGGTGACAACGCTTCGGCAATCACCTATGACTCCCCGGGGTGAACTATACTTGCTATCTGATATAGAAATTGCACAGCAGTGCAAAATGAGAAAGATCACTGAGATCGCCGCATCTCTGGATATTTTGCCTGACGAGCTCGAATTCTACGGCCCGTACAAAGCCAAACTCGCCGACTCGCTCGAGAAACGTCTGGCATCCAGACCCAACGGCAAACTGATCCTGGTAACCGCGATAAACCCGACGCCGGCAGGCGAAGGGAAAACCACAACTACCGTCGGTCTCGGTCAGGCAATGCCGAAAATCGGAAAAAAAGCCGTCATTGCTTTACGTGAACCCTCTTTAGGTCCCGTCTTCGGCGTCAAAGGCGGAGCTGCCGGCGGAGGATACTCACAGGTCGTGCCGATGGAAGACATCAACCTCCACTTCACCGGAGACTTCCATGCGATCACCAGCGCAAACAATCTCCTGTGCGCCATGATCGACAACCATATCCAGCAGGGCAATGCCCTGGACATCGACACACGCCGCATCATCTTCAAACGCTGTCTGGATATGAACGATCGGGCTCTGCGAAACATCATCATCGGACTCGGCGGTCAGACCAACGGCGTCCCGCGTGAAGATCACTTCATGATCACGGTTGCCAGTGAAGTAATGGCGATCCTCTGTCTTGCAGATGACATAGATGATCTCAAAGAACGTCTGGGCCGTATTATCTTTGGCTACAGCAAGAAAGGCGTTCCCTTATATGCCCGCGACCTGAAAGCTGTCGGCGCAATGGCCGCACTTCTCAAGGACGCCATCAAACCAAACCTTGTCCAGACATTGGAAAACACGCCGTGTTTCATCCACGGCGGACCGTTTGCAAACATCGCCCACGGCTGCAATTCGGTTCGTGCGACCAAACTTTCGCTCAAAATGGCAGACTATGTCATCACTGAAGCAGGCTTCGGTTCCGACCTTGGTGCTGAAAAGTTCTTTGACATCAAATGCAGATACGCCGGCTTAACTCCCAATACGGTCGTTCTGGTGGCCACCGTTCGCGCTCTTAAATACAACGGCGGCGTGAAGAAAGAGGATACCACGATCCCGAACGTTGCCGCTCTCAAAGCAGGCATGATCAACCTCGAAGCGCACATCCAGAACCTGCAGAAGTTCGGTGTCCCGGTCGTCGTGGCGATAAACCGTTTCTCAACCGATACGGATGAAGAACTTTCTGTTCTCAAAGAGTTCTGCACATCACAGGGTGCTGAGTTTGCGATCTCCGAAGTCTTCGCAAAAGGCGGGGAAGGGGGTATCGAGCTCGCGAAAAAGGTCGCAGCTTCCTGCGAAAAGCCTCTGAAGTTCCAGTATCTCTATGATCTCGATCTGCCGATAAAAGAGAAGGTCGATATTCTTGCCACCCGGATCTACGGAGCAGACGGTGTCGTCTACTCGCCGGCAGCTGAGACCGCCATCAAAGATATCGAAACTCTCGGCAGAAGCGCCCTCCCGATCTGCATGGCAAAGACCCAGTACTCGCTCTCCGACGACCCAAACAAACTCGGCCGTCCGAAGAACTTTAAAATCAACGCTGCATCTATACGCCTTTGCAATGGTGCCGGCTTCATCGTCGTTGAGACCGGCGACATCATGACACTTCCGGGACTGCCTGCAGTGCCTGCGGCCTGCTCGATCGATGTGAACAATGACGGATATATATCCGGCCTCTTCTAATTTTTTTATTGGTAGTATTTGCCTGTGCAGATTTCAGGCGTAATCTCGATAACTGCAGTCTGCATCACCGCGCTCTCCGGAATCGAAAGAGCCGCAAGATCCGGGGTATATTTTTCCACGATCGCCTGCAGGACATCACGCTTCCTCTGAATCTCCTCCACAAGAACCGCAGTGCCTTTCACCACAACGCTCTGATAGCCGGTGTTCACACTGCACGGTGATTTCGCGTCAGCACTGTAAAGGAGTTCTCCCATCCTGTACACCGTAAACCCTGCCCGCTGATCCCTGCGGATATTTCCGATCTTCTCCCCGGCACTCAGCCCATGGATGTAGATCTTGTTGTTCAAATACACAAAATGCACAGGGACACAATACGGATATCCGTCCGCATCAGAAGTTCCAAGAACGCCGCTGGCCGCATTTTCAAGAAGGAATGCGATCTCTTCCTGCGACAACTGATGATCCTTCATTCTTTTCTGCATGATTCCGTCCTAACAAACTGCTCTTCACAGACAGGTTCACCGTATCTGTTGATCTCTCCCCGATAAATTCTCGTAGAGGAGACCACCTTCCCGTCTTTGGCCATAACGCACTGGATCTGATACAGGTCAACCATATTTTTCCCCATCTCCTTGCGTTTCGCATTGATGAGATTTCCGACCGGGAACGTCTCCTGACTTACCACCAGCGCATCGAAGTCCTGAGTCAGGGCGCTTCCAAACTGATCGAAAAGCGGCTCGATCTCATACGTCGCTTCAAATGTTTTCGACGCGATCCAGTTGGTCAGCTCCGCGAACCGGACTTCATAGCTCCTTACCGGATGCTGTTTTCGGGAAGCAAAGGGGTCTGAGGAGAGACCGATCACCACATGACCTCCGGGCCCTGCTGTCATAAACGCCCGTGTCAGCAGATGCTGATGCCCAATGTGAAGGGGATCGAATGTTCCCCCTACCATCACTTTCATACGGCTGCCTCCGCCGGTGCATTCCCGCGGAACCACGAGAACAGGATCCCGATCACGGCAAGTCCGGAACAGACGATCATCGAGATCTGCAGGGCCTGGACGAACTCGGGATACATGTCAGGACCGAGCATATCCAGACCGCCGACAAAAACGGAGATCGCTGCCATGCAGACTGCCATCGAAAGGATCATCCCAAGCTGCCTCATCACCGCGACGATACTGGAAGCCGAGCTGTATTCTTTTTGCGGAACAGCGCTCATGATCGCATTGGTGTTCGGTGCCGAGAAGAGCGCAGATCCAAGTCCTATGAACACCTGCGTGATCGCTATATAGGAAACGGCTGAGGTGAGCCCGAGTCCTGCAAGAAGTATGACCCCGATCGCCGAGAGCGCCATGCCGAACGTGACAAGATATCTCGGGTCGAAACGGTCGGAAAGTTTTCCTGCTATCGGCGTCATGATCGCCTGAATGAGCGGCTGGAAAAAGATGATGAATCCTGCTTCGACCGCACTCAGCGCGCCGACCGACTGAAGATACAGACTCACCATATAGACCGAACCGTACGTGCAGCCGTAGTTCAGAAGTGCCGTATAGGATGAGCGTGCGAACCGTTTGTTTTTGAAGAACAGATCCACATGAAGGACAGGCTCGGCAACTTTGCGTTCATACACCATGAAGATGACGATCAGTCCCACTCCTGCCAGCGCAAGGAAAAGGGATCCTGGGTCTGTGATGGTGGAAAGCCCGTACATCGTGCAGAATATTGCTGCTGCGTATAATATCGTTCCTTTGATATCGAAGGATTTCCAGGGGTTTTTGAACTCCTGTCTGAGAAATGCCGCCATGAGGAGTGCTGATATCAGCAGAAGCGGGATCATCAGCAGGAAGAGACTGCGCCATCCGGCATACTCGGTCAAAAATCCGCCGATGATAGGGCCGAGGGATGCCCCGACATAGACCATTGCTGTATTGACGCCGATCGCCATGCCGCGCTTATTTGGCGGATAGACCCGTGTCAGGATCGCAAGGCTGGTTATCATCACAAATGCCGAACCTATGCCGGCGACGATCCGCAGCAGGATCAGGGCCGCGTAATCCGGTGCGAATATCGAGAAGAAACAGGAGACCGAAACGATGATCCCCCCGATGATATAGGATTTTTTGTATCCGATCCGGTCAACAAGACGGGATGCCGGGACCAGAAGAATAGCTGTTGCCAGAATAAATGCTGTGCTCATCCACCCTAGATCGCGTGCCGATACGCCAAACTCAAGCCCGATCGTCGGAAGGGCAAGGATGACCATCGTTGCGATCATCGGGTTGAGGAAGGACCCCATAGATGTTGCGAAGAGGATCATTCTTCGTTCCTGTATACCCATTTCTGTCACTCTTCACCTCTGCTGATATATGATTGGCAGTCATGCCTGATTATGCATTTCATACAGTCGGGCTTTTTTGCCGTGCAGACCGCTCTTCCATGGCTTATCAGAAGAAAGTTGATCTTACTCCACCACTTTTTTGAAAACAGGGTCATAAGATCGGTCTCGATTTTGTCAGGGTCGGTGCTGCAGGTAAATCCGATCTTTTTTGAGAGCCGTCTGACATGCGTGTCAACAGCGATACCGCAGGCGTCATGAAACCCGTGATTGGTGACGATGTTGGCGGTTTTTCTCCCGACGCCGGGAAGGGTGATAAGTTCCGGGATCGTCTTCGGAACGACCCCCCCGAATTTTTCTTCCAGCATCTTTGCCGCGCCGATGATGTTTTTCGTTTTCGCCCGGTAAAAGCCGGCCGAGTGGATGATCCGCTCTACATCTGCGGGATCCGCACATGCGAGGGCAGCTGCATTCGGATATGCGGAAAAAAGCTCATCGCGCAGACCGTTGATGATGAGATCGGTCGTCTGTGCCGAGAGGATCGTCATGATAAGCAGTTCAAAAGGGTTTCTGAATTTCAGAAAGTTCATATCATCCTGATTACAGGGATACTGACGGTTTAACTCTTCGAGAATGGATTCTGCAGTTCGTTGATTCATAAAAAAATGGGGTGGCCCAGATTCGAACTGGGGTCAAAGCGTCCCAAACGCTCTAGGATGGACCAGGCTACCCTACCACCCCCCTGTTGCCCAATACTATTAGTGTTCTTCCTTAAAAAGTGATGTGTATGGT
>JAYFOG010000023.1:0-20651 GCA_034932965.1 Methanocorpusculum sp. | reverse complement strand
GCATCGCTTTTGTGGATGATCTGGGGGGAGACGATCTTCATTACTACGGGATAACCGATTTTTGTTGCGGCTTTTGCAGCATCGTCTTGTGTCTGGACGATCTCAAAGGCCGGAGCAGGTACATTAAACTGACGCAGAAGGGTATATCCATCCGCTTCAGAGAGCATTTTGGTAGCTTTGACTGACATGTCGGTACTCCAGTAGGTATCTCGTTCACGGGAGTCATCTCCCGCGAATCCGAATTATACATTATTTATCATGTAGATTTGATATATACTCTGTGGTTTGAGATAATTATTCTGTGATCGTCTGTGCCACATTTCAACGTTTGTCGAAGGTGCGCGCACAATCTGACGACAGTGTTTCTGGAAAATACCCGGATATTCTGACATTCCAGACCCAATAATGGATAGATTCGGCATTTGCACGATTTTGCAGTATCGGATCAGAAAAAAAAGATGATGAGTTTTTTGAGGTTCAGTAACCCGCGGTTTCAGGTTCTGTCTTTTCATACTCTTCTTCGGCCGCAGCCTGGACAGGCTGTTCGGCCGCGTCGCACCGGGCGGTCTGCTCCTCGGCAAAACGGCTGCGGTATGCTGCAAAAGCATCCGCACACTCAGAGGAGGAGTAAAAGTCTTTCAGAAGTTTCTCTTCTGCCAGCTCAGCGAGCAGTTCATCGTTCGAGACCTCGATCGCCGCCTGTTCGGTCAGATAAGTGTTCAGGGACCGGCAGTAATCGATCAGACTCTCAGCGGACTTCTTCTCTTTCTTGAGCTGTTTTAAGGCTTTCTTCGCGGATTTCGTCTTTTTGGAAAGCTCTCTGGAAGCTTCCTTGCTTGCTTTTTTCTTGTCTTTAGCTTTGTTTGATGCCATATTGCTCAATCCTCCGATAAACATCAATTAGGAGTTTCTCTATTAATAGTGTTTGGATAAAGGACGATGGTGAAAGAACTGAACGCATACGATGCTTTTTACCTCCTGCGTCCAATGGGTATGCAGAATTATGAAAAACGGAAATATGCGCAGTAATATTCACCCGGGAGATGCGGTCGCGATAATTCTGAAAAAAGATCAGGCATCCGGAGCGCTGACGTTTGGACGGGTCGCAGAAATTCTGACAAACTCTCCCGATCACCCTCACGGGATCAAGGTCAGGCTCACCGACGGATCGGTCGGCCGCGTGAAAGAGATCTACTGACGTTTCAGAATAGCGATCATTTCGCCTTTTTTTACGCCGACGTCCCTCCCGACCGCGTCGCATTTCACCATCAGCAGATAGGCGGTAGGCGGCCGGATGGAGTACTCGGTCAGACTCTCGTAATTGGCAAGACCCTTAGATATGATCAGGGTTGCGGAATCGACCGCCTCCCTGACCTCGGGCGGAAAGTGCGGGACATGTGCTCCGATCTGCGCTCCTCCGCCCGAATGATACACAAAATCGGCCGCATCTTCGAGACGGATCTCTGCCGCCTCTTTTATCGTGACGTCATTGAGCATCGGTTTTTCCTTCACGACGAGGGTCACGTGGGATCCGTGCTTCCGCAGCTCTTCGCAGAACATTTTGTCGAAGATGATCTCGCCGCAGTTGTCGGTGAAGTAGACCACCCGGTCAGCCAGCTGGAAAAACTCCTCCGAGTCGTCAGCTGCGAGGCCCCGGGCAAGCATCTTTTCAAAGAATCCGACAAGATCTGCCGAGACCTCATGCCCGGTCACGCCGTAATCGATGGTATTGCCGATGATCGCGGCGGTCATGAAATCATGAAGGGTGTGCAGTTTCGGCCGAATGGCCGCGGCAACCCGGATCGCGGCGGCGTTGTCCGCTTTTTTCATATCTGCATACGGATCTTGCGAGCCGATCTCCGCATAACACGTTCGGTGCACCTCGCCTGCCGCGACCGCCACACGCGGATCCTCCTGTAAATACCGGTCATACACTTCCGTGCATTTGGTCATGACCCTGTCCAGAACCTCCACGTCATTTGTGACGATCTGTGACTGCGAACGGACTTTTGTCAGAAGACAAGTCCTGCATTCAGGTGCTAACTTCATAAAAGATCTCCAAAACAAGGATGGGGCCGCCGCGATTTGAACGCGAGTCAGAAGACCCCCAGTCTCCTAGGATTCCAGGCTACCCTACGGCCCCTTGCTCCACTAATATTGGCTGTCATCTCTTTATTAAGTTGCGGTTTTATCGGCCGTTATTTTTCATCCGTCTGCATCTTCACCGGGTCTTTTACGACGAAAGAAAGAATGAGCGCCGCGGCCCCGAGGAGCACGCCGACGGCATTCGTGATATGGAATCCGTACATAAACAGCTCATACGGCAGATCCGCAAACGAGATGATGCTGCCTGCAGCAGAGGTCAGAACAGTGAAAACCGACGCATAGAGCGCTATCCCGATAACGGCGCCGAAGTACATCGTCGTGATCATCAGCGAGGATCCGGTCCCCTTCTCGCCTTCCGGCATATGATCGATGATCCGGCTGGAAGCAGGCCCTCCGCCGACCCCCCAGACCAGCCCGATCATCACCAGACTCAAAAGCAGCGGGATGAGACCCCATTCCGGAACGATGAACGCATATATCAGATTCGCTGCGGTCAGAATAAAAAATGCGGCAGCGGCAAACATGCGTCTGCCTGCTGTATCAGACCAGCGGCCGAACGGGATGCTGAGGAGCGCTGTCACCGCAGGAGGGATGAAGAGAAGAAGACCGCTCAATGCCGGATCGAACTGCATGCCGGCCGAAAGATAGAACGGCAGGAGATAGATCAGGCCAGCAGCGGTGATCTGGCTGATCAGAAATGCAACCACGATGCAGGTCAGCGTCCGGTTTTTAAAAACCCGGATGTTCAGAATCGGCAGAGCGCTCTTGAGTTCAGCTGCGCAGAAGACGATTACAGCGATCAGGCAGACACCTGCCGGAACAAGGAAGAGCGGGTGGAACGGTCCAAAATGCGGGAGCCTTTCCAGCGCGAACACGCCGGTGACCATCAGACAGAAGAGAGAGAGAGAGCTCCGGTCAGATCGACACGCTCGTGAACGGGCACCGTTGCACGCGGGATTATCCTGAGGGCAAACAGGACCGCAAAGATCCCGATCGGGATGTTGATGAAAAATATCCAGTGCCAGGAGAGGAAATGGGTGATGACCCCGCCGATCGCCGGACCGACCGCAAATCCTACGGAACTAGCCGCGGTCAGCACGCCCATCGATACGCCGAGCATCGAGGCAGGCAGGAATTTGACGCAGAGCATCGGTGCGGCGGCGGCAAGCATTGCAGCCCCGGCTCCCTGGATCACCCGTGAAATAATGAGAAGTGTGAGATCAGCTGATAATCCGCATGCGATCGAGCCTGCGGTGAAGAGGATAAAACCGATGATGAAGAAGATCTTGACATACCCGCGGTCCGCAAATTTACCAAAGATCAGAATAAGTCCGGCGACCGTCACGAGATATGCCGCACTCACCCAGGATATGGTGCCGGCATCGGTCCCGAACTCAGCAGCGATCACTGGGAGAGCAATGTTCACGACCGAGCCGTCGAGCGCGTCCATGAAGACCGCAATACCTACGGCTATGAGGAGGAGTTTCTGACGGAACGGATCTACAATGATCTTGGTCATGGAAAGCAGTACTAGGTTGATCTGCGGCAATATAAACTCCTTCGGAGGCGGGGTGAGCCGACAGGCTCGCCCTTAGCTGAGCAAGTTTTCGAAGGAAACTTGCGAGTCAAACCGAAGGTTTGTGAGGCGGGTTGGACGCTGAAAGCGGACGACCTTAGCTATGGCGTGGTGAGCCGACAAGCGAGGGTCGTAGACCCACGTCGGAGAGCAAACCGAAGGTTTGCGAACAGGCTCGCCCTTAGCTGAGGCGGGTTGGCGACGAAGTCGACGACCTCAGCCGAGCAAGGCTTTGCCTTGCGAGCAAATCTTTGATTTGCGCCTGCGGGCTTTTATCCTGCGCAGAATTTCGGTTTTCCTTCCGTTTATCCGTAATTTTTCAGGCAGGCAAATAAGGTCCCAAACTCCTTCGGCTCCCGGATATACGTCCCGAAGAAGAGAGTATGTAGTATGCAAAACGCATCAGTACGGTTAAGTGATATCCCGACCGGGAGATCCGCATCGGTCCTTGGATTTATCGATGGAACAAACTTCGGCTTCCAGAGCAGACTGCTCGAACTCGGACTCACCAGGGGGTGCCTCGTTCGCGTCACAGGTCTTGCCCCGCTTGGCGATCCGATGATGATATCGGTCCGCGGCTGTCAGCTCGCTCTGCGAAAAAAAGATGCTGCAGATATCTGCGTGGCTGCTGTATGAAAAAGATCACTGTAGCATTAGCCGGAAACCCGAACTGCGGAAAGACGACGCTTTTCAACAACCTCACCGGGATGCGCCACCATGTGGGAAACTGGCCGGGTAAGACCGTCACGGTCGAAAAGAAAGAGGGGAGGGTCGTCTACGAAGACACCACACTCGAGATCGTCGATCTTCCGGGGACATACAGTCTGAGCGGGAGATCGCTCGAAGAAGAGATCGCCGTCGGCTATCTCCTGAACGAAAAACCCGATGTCGTTGTCAACATCGCAGACGCCGCTCATCTGGAGAGAAATCTGTATGTCACCCTTCAGCTGATCGAGCTCGGCGTGCCGCTGATCCTTGCGCTGAATATGAACCGGTATGCCGATGCCGAAGGTGTCGTGATCGATATCAGGCAGTTATCGCAGATGCTTGGGATCCCGGTCGTACAGATCGAAGCGATCGATGAGACGGGAAAGGACGACCTCATCAAAGCGATCCTTTCACGGCCTGCCCCTTCAGAGAAAATTACCCGGTATGATCACGAACTTGAGGAACATATCCGTGAAGTGACCGCGGTCACCGGGTCACGCTGGTCTGCGATCCAGGCCCTTATCCACGGATCGGAGATTCCTGAAGTTGAAAGGATCAGGACCCATCTTGCAGGCATCTACGGCGTTCAGCCGGGAGAGGCCTTCGCAGATCAGCGGTATGGATTCATAGCAGGTATCCTCAATGAATCTGTGGATCATATGACGGCGGGCGGCAAAAATCAGTCTGAGCGGATCGATAAGGTCGTGACCAGCAAGTGGTTCGGGTTCCCGATCTTTCTTGCCGTGATGTATCTGATTTTCCAGATCGTGTTCACCGTCGGCGCTCCGATCATGGATCTGATCGATGAAGGTTTCGGGCTGCTCGCCGAGTTTGCCTCGGCGGGTCTTGCCGATATCGCCGCGCCCGACTGGGTCGCATCTCTGATCTGCGACGGAATCATCGGCGGCGTCGGGTCGGTCGTGATCTTCCTGCCGAATATCTTCCTGCTGTTCCTGCTTCTCGCGATCCTTGAGGACTCCGGTTATCTCGCAAGAGTTGCCGTGATCATGGACCGGGTCATGCACCGGCTCGGTCTGCACGGAAAATCGTTTATCCCGATGATCCTCGGATTCGGGTGCAGTGTTCCGGCGATCATGGCGGCCCGGACCCTGGAAACAAAGCGCGAACGGTTTCTGACGATCCTGATCACGCCGTTTATGTCATGCGGAGCGAGACTTCCTGTGTATCTGCTGCTTGTCGGCATTTTCTTTGCCGGCTGGTCTCAGGGACTGGTGATGTTTTCTCTGTATCTGCTGGGCATTCTGGTGGCGCTGCTCTCCGGGATCCTGCTGAGGAAGACGCTCTTTAAGGGTGAGTCGTCGGCGTTCGTTCTTGAGATGCCGCCTTACCGGCTTCCGACGATCAAAGGCGTGCTGATCCATGCAGGCGAACGGTCCTGGGAGTTTCTGCGAAAAGCCGGGGTCATTATCTTCCCTGCAGTGCTGCTGATGTGGCTGCTTGCCTCTCTGCCGTTCGGCGTTGAGTATGCCTCGTCGGAATCGCTGATAGGTATTGCCGGGTCAACGATCGCGCCGATCTTTGCACCGCTCGGATTCGGTTTCGCCGAAGCGGCCGTGGCGATCCTTATGGGTCTTCTTGCAAAAGAGGTCGTGGTCGGAGCATTCGGGACCCTCTACGGAGTGGGCGAAGAAGGCCTTGCCGATGTGCTGATGAATGTCTTTACGCCGCTTTCGGCCTACTCATTCATGGTGTTCATCCTGCTCTACATGCCCTGTCTTGCGGCGATGTTCACGATGAAGCAGGAGACCCGTTCATGGAAGCTGACCGGGCTCGCGGCTGTCGGTATGTGTGTGATTGCGTGGATCGTTTCCTTCATCGTGTATCAGGGGGGTGTTCTTCTTGGTTTTGCCTGAAGGATTCTGGACGCTCCTCTTCCTTCTTATTGCCGCAGGGATCGTTTTTCTGTTCCTGCGGGCGGTGAAGAAGAATCTGCGGGGGGAAGCCTGCGGCTGTAAAGCGAAAGCATGTAAAAACTGCAGCTTGTGTAAGAGTGATCAAAGATAAAAAAATCTTATTTCTGTTTTTTTGCGGCGACGAACTCCCGGATCTTCTGGATCGTGACCGTGCTTAATTCATGTTCCATGAAGCAGGCGTCTTTGTTCGCGATGTCGCCAGGGACCCCGACCATTTCCAGAAACTCGACTAAGACGTCGTGACGGAACTTGACCTGCTCGGCGATGATCCTTCCGGATTCAGTGAGGGTGACGCCTTCGTATTTCCGATACACGACCAGACCTTTTTTATCCAGTTTTGCAAACATCTCCCCGACTGACGAGGGGCCTACGTCCAGTTCCACCGCCACGTCGCGGCTTTTTGCGTATCCTTTTGTGAGGGAGACATTGAGGATCGCTTCGAGGTAGTCTTCCTCTTTCATGGTGAGACGGTGATTGTATGATGCCTGAGGGATCGGATCCATGGTATAGTATTGGGAGGATTGGGTAATCAGGTTTTGTTTGCGGGGAGGGTGTTTTAGGTTTGAGATCCGGCCCTGGCTTTTTCCATCCGGCCGGGTTTGACGGGATTTTTTAAATGATATGAATCATCACACTAAATTCACGAAAAAACGCAAATCAAAGATTTGCGATCCGGCGCGGGGCGGTCCGCTGATGGCTCTTCACTGCATTCAGCAGGATCGACATATCTCTTGGACTGATTTACTCTCCATCAAAATAATCTGCGTTATCTATTTAGTTACCTGACGTCGATATATTCTCTATTCAACGATGAATCAGACTAGCTCCAACGCCCAAAAAACATATCCGGAATTCTTCGAAACGCCCAATGCTAAGAAGAAATTATCTTCCTCAAAAAATTGGTGAATGGAAAATGACATCCGCCCGCATAACTGTACAAAATATTCCGATAACCATCTCCTCAAAAAACGCCGATGACTACATCTGCATTACTGACATGGCAAAAGCCAAAAGCAGCGAATCCCGCGCCGCCGACGTCATAAAAAACTGGGTTCGCAGCAGAACCACGCTTGAGTTTCTCGGTACATGGGAACTTCTCTACAACCCTGATTTTAAAGTGGTCGAATTCGACCACTTTAGAATGCAGGCCGGACTTCCCACGTTCACTCTGAGTGTGGGAGAATGGATCGAAAAAACCAAGGCAATAGGACTTTACGTTGAACGCGGCCGATATGGAGGAACATACGCACACAAAGACATTGCCTTTGAATTCGGTTCAGCGATCAGTCCGGCGTTCAAACTCTACCTCATCAAAGAATATCAGCGGCTCAAGGCAGATGAATACCGTCCGGAGCAGATCGAATGGAATGCCAAACGCTTCCTTACCAAAACCAACTATCTTATTCAAACCGATGCGGTCAAAAATTACATACTCCCCAAAACAAACTATACCAAAAACACCGAATGGCTCGCCTATGCAGATGAGGGAGACCTCCTCAACGTTGCTCTCTTCGGATGTACCGCAAAACAGTGGAGGGACGCGAACCCGGAACTCGCCAAAACAACAAACATTCGTGACTATGCAAGTATCAGCGAACTGGCCGTTCTTTCCAATCTTCAGACGCACAATGCCGAACTTATCAAACAGGGAATCAGCAAAGAGGACCGCTTCACGACACTGCTGACGATAGCTCAATATCAGACGAGAGTGCTCAGCGAAGCGGAAATGATACAGTCAAAACGCAAGGGAGCCTGACTCCTGAGATGCAGAACCTGGCACGAGTGAAAACATCCCGAGTCTGAAGAAAAATATCCGCTCACATAGATCTGTCTGGATTCTCTCCATATCCTCGAGATTAGGATTCACCGCCGCGTCGGGATCCGCGCCGAAGTCGCCCTCCCGCACCCCAAACAGAACCAAAAACACAAATTTTCCCTTACAAAATCAGGCTTGACGCAAAATAGACGAGATTAATTGTCATGAATTTCAATATAAGCAATCAAACAATGCATAAAGACAAAGAAATATCACTAAAATCTATGAATATTTTTGATTAATTTTTTTCAGACTCGATAGAGCAATTTGACAATAACTTATTGACTTCTTCTTCAGATGAAAGCTGATAAGTAATCTCGATTGAATTATCTGAAGCAAAACTTAGATTAACTTGAATCCTCTCTTCACAAATAGGAATAGAGGTCAGAGATGGAATGTGTTGCGCTTCATCTCCGATTTTAGATAAATTGTATATATTAATACATGAGATTCTTTGTTTGACCGTCCCTATAAACCATGTACCAAGAAGATTTTTATAAAGAATTATTGTAGTCATAAAAGGACCATAGGGATGATATCCTGATTCTCTAAGACGATATTCTGGATGTAAACGATAACACTCAACCATATCAGCAATAAGTAATTCAACACATTTTGAATTGAAAAAAATCCCATTAATATCACGTTTCTTTCCTGCAGCAAAATATGGAATAGTAAACCAATTTGCATCCATATTAATCATTTTTGGAGAGTCTTTTTGATAGAGGAGTTCAATTTTTCCGAATACATGAACAGAAATTGCAGGTGAATCTCCAAGATTTTCCAATGATAAGCTAGTTGTTAATTCCCACTCACCCTCTGAAGAATTATTGGAGTGATTAAGATGCCCCCATGATGTTGATACAACAACACATGGTTGCTTGTCTAGTTGGATCTGTTGTGTAGCTACGTTTATTTGCTTTTCTGCCAGTTTCAATGCCATCTCAGCTGTCTTAGCTTGTTCTCGAGTGAGCAAGACATACATCAACGTTACCAATACCATCAAGCAAGTCGCAAAAAATGAAAGAATCTGTGAATTAGCATTTGCCCATTCCCAAAATCCAGTTTTTGATAAAATGAAATTGTAGATAAGGAAACCAATACATATAAAAATAACCGAAATTAAGCCAATATTCACAAACTTCAACCAAGACTGACTTTTCGGATCCATAACAATACCCCATTATTCCTGTAAATATTTGGGAATAAAAATAACTTTATCTTCCTTCTAGCACTATATATATTTATTCTAGTATGGGGTGAAAATGAAATAAAATTCACCTCATTACACATATTATTTATTATTTTTTTCTTATTTGGGAACTTGCTCAGCTGAGGGCGAGCCTGACGGCTCACCCCGCTTATAATAGTCTCTTCAGCATCCGTTCCTTCTTCGCCCGTGCCGCGTCCGCCGCCCGGTCGATCCCCTTCTTCATCTCGTCAAAGTCCCTGCCCGGCCGGTCCACCACCTTCTTCACCGGCGTATACGGAGCTTCACGGAACTTCGGCAGGAACTCTCCCTCAGTGCCGTTTCGGATCAGACGGGACACCCCCGGCCCCTCGCGCACGAAACCGATCCTCTCCATCGAAACGCCCGCCGTCCCGACGACCCGGATGATCTCATCCGCATACTCAGGCGGCGCGATCACTAAGAGAGCATCCAGACTCACGCCCAGATAATCGATACCCAGCTTATCCAGCAAAGCAAGAACCTTCGGCGCGATAAGACCCCGAAGCGGCGCATCCTCGACGACGACCGTCGCATTGGCCGTTTCTGCGATCTCGAACACATCGCCCCGGAGACCCCCGTTCGTGATATCCGTCATTGCATGGATATGCGGGAAGACATCCGAATCGATCAGCGCAGCGCAGGCTTTCAGGAAATGCAGATTGATCGTCTCCTCCACCACATCCGCGTTCCCCGAATACAAAGCCGCCGTCGCGATCGTCCCGCCGCCTGCTCCCCTCGTCATCAAAAGAACATCCCCGGGGACCGAGGATCTGCGGGCCGTCACGTGCTTTGCCACGCCCACCACGCCCACGCATCCCGTCATCCGGTCGCCGATAACCATGTCCCCCCCGATACGAAGCGTCGAACCGGCGACCAGCGGCACGCCCAAAGCGTCCGAGACCGTCGTGATCCCTGCCGTGTAGTCGAACAGTTTCGCCACGTCTCCGTCATCGGCTATGTGCACATCCGAGATCAGCCCGACTGGTTTTGCGCCCATCACATACACATCGCGAAGCGTCGCCCGGGTCGCATGGAATCCCGCAAGATACGGAAAATCCGACAGCCGCGAGTGCATCCCGTCCACGGTCGTGATGATATACTGACCGTTCGCCTCGACGACCCCGCCGTCATCCATCTGATCCACGCCGACCTTTGCCGAGGTCTTGCCGATCACATGAGCAATTTTTCGGTGAGCGTAAAAGTCCCCCGAACCGCGGGATCCCACGCCGAACTCGCCCATAGAAACGCCGGCATGTTCATACTCGAACAGATCGCCCTTCAGCCCGCTCGTCACCTTCACTTCTTCGATAACGGCCCTCGCAAAGTCCCGTGCGAACCCTTCATCAATATCCTTTATATCCAGAATGCGTTCCTGAAGAAGTTTTTCGATTTCATCTTCAGGAATATCCTTATGCATGCTCCGCCGAACGAAGCCTTCAACGTCCATACAAGATAGTTGTGAAGGGACAGACTATAAAGACATGAGGTTAAACCTTCGAAGAAGTATTTTCAGAAGGGGCGTTCTACTATATCTGATATGAGTTCCCTGGAAAAAACCAAGGCCTTCGCGGCAACTATCGCAGGCTCCGACCCCTCCGCAGGAGCAGGCATCCAGGTCGATCTGAAAACAATGGCGGCCTGCGGGGTGTGGGGGATGACGGTGATCGCGGCGCTGACCGCACAGAATGCCACGCACGTTCTTGACTCGGCAAGTATCCCTGCAGAGTTCATCAGAAAACAGATCGACGCACTTGAAGAGGACTTCCCCATCGGCTGCTATAAAACGGGCATGCTGAAAAATGCCGAGACGGTCAAGATCGTCGCCGAAAGCATCCCGAAAGAAAGGAAAATCGTTGTCGACCCGGTGCTTCTCGCTACAAAAGAGTACCGGCTTCTGGATCTTGCCGGCCAGGAGCGGCTCGCTGCCGATCTGCTGCCGCGGACCACGGTCATAACGCCGAATCTGCCCGAGGCCGCGGCTTTGTCCGGGATCACGATCACGGATGCCGAAACGATGGAGGAGGCGGCCTTCTGGTTCATCGATCAGGGAGCAGAGGCGGCAGTAATAAAAGGCGGGCATGCGCATTTCCGGCTCGGGACCGATGTCTTTGCCGACCGATTGGGGATACTCCTCGTCGAAGGAGAAGTGGCGCCGTTCACCGATGTCCACGGATCAGGCTGCTGCTACGCATCCGCGATCGCCGCCCACATCGCTCTCGGCTGCCCGGTGAGGGAGGCCGTCCTTGAGGCAAAAAAGTTCGTTACCGGCGCGATAAAATATTCCTGGGAGTATGCCCCGGGACGCAGGACGATGAATCCCGGCTGGCAGCAGCATAAAACCTATTATAAATAGGAGTTACGCGGTGTGATCTCAATCATAAAACTGACGTAATGATAATGTACTTTGATTTCGTGTACGGCATTAGTGTAGAAACAGGAGAAAAAACCAACCGCGAATAAGCCCAAATGGGCAAAGCCCATTTGAGGCGGCACGCAAGCCTTCGCCTGCGCAGGAGATAACAGTACTTCACTAATTTTCCTTTTTCATCCCGAAAAACTCGTCTCTGACAAAATCACAGTCAGCTAAAATCCCCCCTCCCCCTCAACGAACCCCGCGCAAAACTATCCATCTACCCCTCCCATCACACAACAAACAAGAAACCCACTCAGCCTTGCCGAAGTCGAACTCGGGAAGCAGACTTACAAGACCTATGTCGGGTACTTTGACCCGAACACCTCCCCATGACCGTCTCCAGCTATGCCGACGACGCGACCCTTGCAGCAGTCGACACCTGGGCAGACACAAAACCGGCCCTGAACTAACCGGAGGCAGGAGATGAAGATCTCCGGCCGGCTTAGGAAGCTGATCCTTGTGTTCCTTGTGTTCCTCGGGTTTCTCATCATGCTCTTTGGGAAGCGTGTAGACATATTCCTCGCAGGGCAGAGGTAAGGTTCTCTGGTCTTGTGTTTCATGATATTTCCCTAAACAGGCGGGAGGTTTCACCTCCTTCCCTGCAGGGGAAAACACTATTCATCTCCGGGAAAACCGCTCTCGCTCAAAAGAAATAGCATCCCTGTCTTCCAACCCCCAAATTACTCGCCGCTGCCTTTTATCATATCAGCCGATTCGACTGAACATCCATTCAGTTCCATCCCATAAATCGTATGGGATATCTTTTTTTAATCTGTAACCCAAGAAATACATATCATTATCCTTGGTAATACTATGAAAAACACGAAAAAGGCAATTATCTTCGCGGCCCTCGCGGCCGTCGTCGTATTCTGTTTCATAGCAGGATGTACCGATACCGGAAATGTTTCCGACGAAAACCTGTATATCATCCACACAAACGATGTTCACGGGTATTTCTCCAACAACCTCGGCTATACCTCAGTCGCAGCATTATATCAGCAGATGCAGGAAGAAGGAAAGAACGTCCTTCTTCTGGATGCGGGAGATTTCATCCAGGGAACCGTCGAAGTGAAAGCAACACAAGGCGAATCCGCCGTCCATATCATGAACCTTGCGGGGTATCAGGTCTCGGTCCCCGGAAATCATGAATTTGATTACGGACTCGACCACCTCCTCGAGCTCCGGGATGAAATGGATTTTGCCTTTATCTCGGCAAACATCTTCTACAAAGGAACGGATAAACTCGTATTCCAGCCGAACACCATCATCGAGATCGGCGGGCACAAAGTGGGAATCTTCGGACTCGAGACCCCGGATACCGCAGTAACGACCTATTACAAAGATGTTGAGGATGTCGACTTCGCATCCGGCGAAGACCTCTATCGTATCGCTCAGGAGCAGGTCGATTACCTGAAAGGCGAGGGATGCGGCATCATCATCTGTATCGGGCATCTCGGCGTATCGGAAAATTCGAAGCCCAACCGATCGACCGATCTTGTGCCAAACGTTGAGGGCATCGATCTGTTTATCGACGGTCACAGTCATACTGTCCTTAAGGAGGGTACGGTCGTCAACGACACGCTCATCGTCCAGACAGGGACCGCCTTAAAGTATATCGGTCTCGTCACGATAACGCCGGATGGAAACCTGACCGAAACGCTGATCGATAAATCCACCGGAAATGTCGATGAGATCGATGAATTTGCGGCGAATATTTCGGCATATACCCATGAAACCTACGGCAAAGTTGTTTGTATGACCGACGTCGAACTGACTGCAGATAAGAATATGTCCCGGACACAGGAAACGAATCTCGGCGATCTTGCAGCGGATTCCATGATGTATACCGCTGAAATGGAAAATATCAGTGCCGACTTTGCGATCGTAAATGCCGGCGCCATTCGCATTACGATAAAAGCCGGCAATGTGACGGAATATGATCTCCTGAACGTTTTCCCGTTCGGCAACAGTATCGTTGCGACGGATATGGGCGGCCGGATGATCCTTCAGATGTTTGAGGATCAGACACAAAGCGTCCCGGACCCGAGAGGCGGTTTCCCGCAGGTTTCAGGAATACATTACACCATTGATGCGACAAAACCCTATGCTGCCGGAGAAGTGAACCGTGTGACGATCGATTCGATCCAGGGGCAGCCGTTTGACGTGAATGCGACCTATACCGTTCTTCTGAACGATTACACGCTGAACGGCGGGGACAATTATCCAAACATTCCTCTGCTTGGAGGCACGTATGTCACGCTCGATCACGGTCTGGAAGACGGTCTTATCAATTATATCACCGTGAAACTCAACGGCGATGTCGGAGAGGAGTATGCTAAGCCGCAGGGAAGAATAACGATCATAACGAACGCATCGGTCCCTAAGGCGACTTTGACGCCCGGAACTCCGACAAATGCGGGCGCTGCCGCCTAAACTCTCCTTTGGATCACAGAATCATGATCCTCACTTTTTTTGCTTATTATACATGCCGGAAAAATCTTACTCCAGCTTTTCGAGCAGAGAACACGCGGCGCACAGCCGGTGGCTCGTCGGCTCCCCGCACACCTCGCAGCGTCCCATCATCGTGACCTCCCCCTCCCGGGGTCCGAGCTTTGCGAGAAGCTTCTCCTGGCCGGTCACGATCTTCATCATCGTCCCCGGATTTTTGTACTCCAGCTTCCCGAGTCCCCTGCGGACATCCGCACGCAGAGCATACTTCGTGTACGGACACTCCGGCAGATCGGTGAGCAGACGGTTCACGAGCCCGTAGGCGACCGTCTCCCGCTCCGTTGATCGACAGAGCGGTTTGATCCTCGGCAGAAACAGCGTATCCGCGTCCGTATGGTATGACCCCGTCACGCGGGTCACATCGCCCCGCAGATAATTCATCAGAACCGACTGCGCCTCATCGTCCAGACAGTGCCCCGTCGCGA
Source organism: Methanocorpusculum sp. (assembly GCA_034932965.1). Lineage (GTDB taxonomy): Archaea > Halobacteriota > Methanomicrobia > Methanomicrobiales > Methanocorpusculaceae > Methanocorpusculum. The sequence continues at coordinate 5,934 of JAYFOG010000023.1, read as the reverse complement.
TCTTCGTTGCCCCCGCTTCCCGGGCCGCCTGATTCAAAGCACGGCGGCGCAGCGTTCCGCAGACCGAACACGCCTGCCGGGGATCCTTGGAGAGGAGCTCGTCCAGAGTCTTCCCGCAGATGTCCGTAAAAGAAATCAGTTTGTCGGCGAAACCAAGTTTATCGCAGAGCCGGGCCGCAGCAAGGATCGTATCGTCCCGGTAGCCGCCGATCCCCTCATCCACCGTGATCGGGATAAGTTCGGCGTCCAGATCCAGTTTTACAAGAACCGTCAGAAGGACCGTCGAGTCCTTCCCGCCCGAAAGACCGACCGCGATCCGGTCTCCCGGCTCGATCATATGGTATTTTTCGATCGCCGCCGAAACGCCGTTCTCATACCATGCTGAAAAATGCTCCCCGCAGAACCTCTGCTTCGTCACCGGATCGACGTAGACTGCCTTTTTTCCGCAGAGACCACAGCCTGAAGTCATCTATCCTCCGTGCACGATCGAAGTCGCCCGCAGGACATCGTCCTCATCCACAGGATCATCCGCAAGCAAAAGCTCGCCGTCCCTTGTGACAAGGATCTCATACGGATTCATATCCAGACGGAGAAGGATCTCCTCAAGAGTTCCGGCAGAAGTCGTCGCGACCAGACCGTCGGGGAGGTGCAGCGTGACCATTATTTTTTCGTATATTCCTTGCCCATGTACTGGTGTTTGTCCGAAAACCCGCCTTTTGCGACCACGTAGAACCACTGGAACGCCGAGCGGAACAGACCGAAGTTGATGTAGCGCCGCATCGAAAAACCGATGATCATCTTCATATCTAAAACGATTCTTCCATAGTTTTTCATGCGTTTGGGGAGTTCCCAGTCGTCTCCGGCATCGCAGACCTTGTACATCCCGGCCTCGATGAAGAGGTTTTTCCGAAACGCCGTGTTTGCTCCAAGCGTCGCGTAGAAGATCCCTGTTCTTCCGCCGATCCGGACCACGATATTGTACAGGAAAACCTCGAACTTGTGCTTGAATCCGGGTTCCAGCGGATAGATCGGCCCGTAGATCGTGGATGCGTCCGGGTACTTCTCGAAGTCCTTCACGATCGTTTCGAGCCAGGGTCTTGGGAGGAAACAGTCTGCATCCGTGGTGACGATCAAATCATATTTGCTTGCAAGAACGCCGTCGTTTCTGGCTCCGCCGACCTTTTTGCTCGTCTGGATGAAGACCTTGTCCGCGTATTTTTCGGCGATCTCCCGGGTCTTGTCCTTGGAGTTCCCGTCGACCACGATGATCTCGTACTGATCTCTGGGCAGAGTCTGGTCACAAAGACTTTTCAGGAAGGCTTCGATACCTTCCTCTTCATTGAATGATGGAACTACAACTGAAATCATGCTAATAACTCCGCATACAGATCTGCATGCATCTTTGCGACTTTGTATATATCATACGGCTCGACCGATGCCCGGGCATGGGACGCGGCGTTTCTGAGCATCGCCTCGTCCGCGAGAAGGGGGGCGATCTCTTCGTTTTTGGTAAAGAATCCGGCGATACCCGGGAAAAGCTCCCGGTACTCCGAAAGTTCGCGGGAGATGACCGGAAGACCGCTCGAGAGCGCTTCCATGATCGAGATCGACATCAGATCCCCGTAGGAAGGGAACAAAAAGACGTCGGCTCCGGCATATACGCCGGTGATGTCCGGGACGAATCCCGGGAAAATGACATTGTCTCCGGCTTTCGCTTTCCGCGCCTCGACCTTTTTCCTGTTGTCCGAGATCGGCCCGTAGGGAAATCCGCCGACCCACATGAACTTATATTCCGGATGTTCGTCCGCGAGATCCAGGAAATCATAGATCCCTTTTCTCGGGGTCTGCTGGGCAACCTGCAGGATCACCTTGTCATCGTCGGTGTATCCGTAGGTCTCCCGAAAGATCCGGCGTTTTTCCGCGTCGGGCCTGAACTTCTCCATGTTCACGCAGCTTGGGATCCTCGTCGTCGGCATGTCCGGGAGCATCTCTTTGATCTCCCGTTCATTCTCGCCGGTGATCGTGATGATGTGATCGTATCTGCCGTACATCGGCTTGTAGATCTTATTGATCAGGGAGGCGCCGGCGAGATTGTTCGCATTCAGGCTCGGGGTCGAATGGGCCGTGATGATCTTGACATGTTTTGCCCGCAGCATCGACCAGACCGCTCCGGGTCCAAGCGTATGACAGTGGGTTATGTCGTGGTCATGTTTTTTGCTGTTGAGCTCGACCTCGACACCCGGGGTCTTCTGCAGACCGTTATACAGCATCATTGCGACGGTCGCACAGCCTACGTATTTGAATACCGAATAATTCTCCACCCGGATATTTACTCGCATGTATTTTTCTCCACAAAATTCATGACGCTCCTGATGCAGCCGTCCATATTGATATACTCAAACTCGGAGAATCTGCCGACGAGATCCACACCGAGGGTTCCCTCAAGATATTCACGGACGATCTTAATATTTTTCTGGTAATCGAGATCGTAGACCACGTAAGCGAACTTGAAGTGGTCGACTGCAGTATGGACGACGTCATCGCTCGAGGGGATGATCCCCATTCTGACGAGACCGTCGACCGTGTGCATGATGATCTCTTCATCGGTCATCTTCGAGATGTCGTCGCCTTCGTTGTAGGTGATCTCGGCGAGGACCGCCGCACAACCCGCGGGTGCGACCTGGCTCGAAAAGTTCGACGGGAAGGAGAGACGGTTGAAGGCCCCCCATTTTTCTTCCGGCACATACATCCAGGAGATGTCCGGGAGGGTCCCTTTGAATCCGACGGAGATGCAGGCGATGGAGTTGTATCGAAGAGCATCGCATGCTTCTTTGATTCTGGACGGAACGTCCAGCATCGGAAGAAGCGTCTGGAGCGGCAGGGTCGAGATGACCCGGTCGGCCGGAATCGTCTCTTTTCCGTTGGAGACCGCCCATCCGTCGCCTGTGTTCACGACCGAGGTGACGGTGTAGTTTGTCTTGATCGAATCCGCGATCGGTTTCGCGATGGCGTGGATAAGTGCCTCGATACCGCCTTCGATAGGGTAAGAAAAGACCGCCTGATGGGTGTAGCCTTCGGTCTCGATCCCTATCGCCGATTTGATAATGTCCTCTACCGGCGGGCGGGGAACGCGACCGTCCATCCAGTGTTTCGACATTTTGTCGGTCGGATAATTCCAGATCTTTTCGTTGTAGGGGACGAGATAGCACTCGGCGATCCCTTTGCCGAAGGTGTAGTAGATCCAGTCTTTGAAGCTCGCCGGCTCTTTGACTTCGCCTTTTTCGACTGCTACCAGATTCCTGACATATTCATTGATGCAGAAGAACAGGTCTTCTTTTGGAAGAGCCGAAAGTCCGTTTTCGAACGGGTATTTTACGTACTGACCTTTATAGAATATTTTGGTGTTTCTGTTTCGAAACTCCCGGTTTTCGGCCAGAACGTTCTGCATGAACGATAGAACGCCGGTGTCGCGGGAGAAGATGATATGCGACCCTCCGCAGTCGAAGGTAAATCCGTTTCGCAGTTCCGACCGGCACAGGCCGCCGATCTTTGGTTCCTTTTCGAGGACCGTAACTTCATGCCCTTTTTCCTTGAGGAGGCGGGCGAGTGTGACCCCGGTCAGACCGCCGCCTAAAATTGCCCACTTCACGAGTATATATTTGGGGGCTGAACAATAATAAGATGAGTACGTCCGGTTCCCGTATCCGGGCTTTTTTGGGAGGGAAAAACAGGGTCGTCAGTGGATGACTTTGTGGATGACTTTTCCGCTGATCGAGCGTTTCAGTTCGATGGCGTGATACTGGCACATCTCATGACAGCAGTAACATCTGATACAGTTTGTCAGATCGAAGGATGCTTTTCCCTGGATTATCTCGACGGCTTTTACCGGGCAGATGCGTGCACACTGCCCGCAGCCCAGACATTTTTTGAGGTTGATGACGGGGGAGGGTTCATAGATCTTTCCGACACGCTGCAGTTTTCGGTAGATCGTTTTTTTGTGCCATGAGTCGCTTTGTCTGCCGTGATAGGTGGACGGGTGGATGTAGTCTTCGATCGGGACGATCTCGTCTCCTTCTACCTCGACCTCTTCGACGAGTCCGCGCCGAAGGGCGGCCATTGTTGTTCCGATGGATTCGGGCCGCATGTTGACGAGGGTCTGAGCGGAGATGTCCAGTCCGTATACGGAGTGGGAAGCAAGGATGTATCCGACGTCACGCGGCTGGCCGCCCATCGGGCCGTTTCCTTCCATGCCGATGATGGCGTCCATGACGACGAAGTCGGGTTCGATGAGTTCGTTTAAGTCGACGAGCATCTCGGAGAAGTCGATCGCGTCGGGGAATCTGGAGTGGAACACCGGTTTATCCAGGCCCGGGACGACGCCGAAGGTGTTTTTGACGGCGCCGGAGAAGTGGGTGAACATGTGGGTCTTGAGTTTGCAGACCGAGATGATGACGTCCGCGTCGCATGCCTGGTTGATGACGGTGAACCGTTTCATGACGCTGCCCGCAGGACAGGAGCGTTCCTGATATCCGGTGTCATAACTGAGTTTGATGCCGAGTTCTTCTGCGACTTTTTCGATGCCGCATTTGTGGTAGACTCTTTTGAGGACTCTTGGGGAGTAGATGATCCCGGCACCGGGACTGTCGGCTATGGTTAAGACGCCGCCGGCTTCGATGATCATTTTCCCGACCGCGTAGACGACTTCGGGGTGGGTGGTGATGGCACGGTCGATGCCGGCGTCTGATAAGAGGTTGGGCTTTAAGAGGACTTTTCTGCCGTCTACCCGGGGGAGGCCGCCGGAGGCTTTTATCGCTTTTCCTACTGCCTCAAGGACTTTTTCCCTGTCGTATGTGCTGCATTTTGCGGATCCGGTTATACTTTTCATATGTTCCTGCAGTATTTTTTGTTCCCGCCGCGGGCAGGATATTCGTATCTATTATGATTTCGCATTCTCAGTAATATACATTCTTAATGAGAGTGTCTTGAAATCCGGGTTTTTCAAGTGGTAGTTTGTTTTGTCGGACCCGATATTTTTATATTTGGATAGAGGACTTCCATGTAGTCTGTGATGTTTGTGAAAGGAGAGGGGGGAGGCGGGGTTGGCGACGAAGTCGACGACCTCAGCTGAGGCGGATCGGCGGCGCAGCCGGCGATCTTAGCTGAGCAAGTTTTCGAAGAAAACTTGCGACCAAGTCGATAGACTTGCGACTGCGGGAGGAGCCGATAGGCTCATCATTAGCTGAGCAAGTTTTCGAAGAACACTTGCGACCAAGTCGATAGACTTGCGACTGCGGGGTGAGCCGATAGGCTCATCATTAGCTGAGCAAGTTTTCGAAGAAAACTTGCGACCGGTCCAGCTGTCCTTTAAAGGGGGAGTCATTCCCCTTCTTCCCGTTCGATGATGTTTTGGAACTGTTTCGTGCGGTATTCGATGATCTGTGATCTGCGGGTGTTTTTGTAGATCTTGAGCCAGTCGCGGATGTCGATGTCTTCGGGGACCATGCCGCAGCGTTCGAGCATGAGGAGTTTGATGTCATGGCCAAGGCTGCTGAGGACGACGCCGGTCCCCCGCATGGCGATTACGGGGAGGGCGATCTCGTCGAGGATCTGGATGAAGGTTTGCATCTGGAGGAGATGTTTCTGATTGAGTCCGTGGAGGTTTTTGAGTTCCTTTTCGGTGACGGGGTCAAGGGATGGTTCGCCGTCGGCTGCCTTTCCGTAGATGAGGAGGTGGGCGCAGGCGGTGAAGAGGTCGGTGCGGCTGAGAAAGCCGAGGTTTTCAGCGATGTTGTCGAGGGTTTGAAACTCCTCGGGTGTAATGTTGAGATATGCGTTTTGTCTCATTGCAGTAATTTTTCCGGGCAGTTCATCCTTCATCCGTCATACTTCATACTTCATACTTCAGATATGATTTCGGGAAGAGGATGACCCGGG
>JAYFOG010000022.1:0-9648 GCA_034932965.1 Methanocorpusculum sp. | reverse complement strand
CGAGGTAGCAAACAGAATACTTATCATATCTCAACGTCTTACATATATAGACATCTGAGGAATACTCATGGGAATCAAGCCAAGTTATATCAAATCAATGGGCATTGCCCTTCTCGAACAGCACGGAAAAAGCTTCAACGGAAACTTTGACGACAACAAGAAAGTTGTTACTGAAATCACTACAATCGAAAGCAAAATGATCCGTAACCGTGTCGCAGGATACGTTACCCGCAAGGTCAACAGAGCCCCCGCCCGCCGGTAATTTATCCGGCCCAATATTTTTTTCCTGCGTCTTTTCGCACTTTCTGCGTACGTAGTCGTGTGCGCTTTCAGCACACATCCTTCCCGAATATATTATATTTACTTCTCTCAAAAAAGGCGGGAAAGGGTGGAATTAAGACGAGCTGGGGCTTATTCGGAGATGATATGTGTTCACAGCTGGAACACTGCTCCGTGACCCGGGCAGACCATCCATCGTTTTCCCTGCATCATATCATATGCCGCATAGCGTTCTGCCGCCGCCTTCTTTGAATCTTCGTTGACACTGCCGCCGGCAAGTATGGCCGGATACCTGTTGGAGATCAGCTGTTCTGGCGTGAAACTGTCCGGATTGATCAGAATATCTCCGGTGAACATCAGACCGCGTTCTTTTTCCAGAAAGATCATCGAACCTTCAACATGACCGCCAAACCCCTCATACACCGAAAAGGTAAGACCCGCAGCGTTCAGCTCGCCGATGCGGGAGAGCGGGATCGAGTGATCGGGTCTGACTGAATCCAGAAGTCTGACGTTTGCCAAGGACGGGGTTTTATATCCGGTCATCATCACCACTATGTCATAAAACGGCGCCCGATCCTCCTTTTTGATCCGGTAGTTTGGAACTCCGTTTTTTTCCCGGATGAAGTTATCCATGCTTGCGGCATTCAGATACACGCAGTCGAAAAGATCCATCGCTCCCATGTGGTCCATATCGATGTGAGTGATAAGAAGTTCGGTCTTCTTGTCGCAGAATTCCGGGTAGAGGGAAAGGACCGTTTTTTTCAGATCTTCAGCATAACAGGGAAAACCGCTGTCAATCATCAGAAATCCATCAGGTGTTTTCAGGATATAGGTGTTGCTTCCGCATGGCGGCTCGATGCGGGTGATCTCGATCTCTCCAAGCGTGTGTTCATATATCCGGGGAATATATCCGGCTCCCCTGCTTTCTGCAATATGATCTGCATATCCGCAGATCGCTGAGATTATTCTGTCAGGATCATCTCTGCCGTGATATTCAATGATCTTTCCGGCATTGTTAAAAAAGCGACTTTTTTCTTCCTCCGTAAAGGAGAACACATTGGCTATTTTATCAGCTTTGTCGGCGGGGAACAGATTATTCATTGTTTACAGTAAAGGGTCGGGAGATAATATGAATATTATTATCAGAAAATATGCATTGTCTTGGAATCAAATAATGAGGTGCCCGGGGTTAAATGATTGCCATATCCATTCATCTTCATTAGATTCATTTCCATTTCCTTAAGAGACTCTTAACAGATCAGCCGAGATAAAACAGTTAAAAAAAGAAAAAAGAGATTCGGGTTAGAGAATTCCGGATATCTCCGGTGATCCCTGAGGTTCTCCAAATCTCCAGACAAAAGCCGGATTATGTTTCGGCTGCCTTTAAGGCAGCTGCAATCGCGGCTTTCGCTGCAGACTTTCCCTTTGATCTTTTCATACGGAACAGTTCTTCACGTTCCATTTCGTCGAGCCGCATCTTGATAAAGTTACGTGCTGCGACTAACTCCGGAATCACCTTGTATTCCAGGGCATTCACACGGCGCTTTGTACTTTCGATCTCGTCTAAGAGGCGCTTCATAGTCGTCTCAAGTTCTGCGGAGAGGATGATACACTCCACTAACTCCTCGAATGCATCAGCAGCCTCATCGATCGCGGCGGACGTTCCAAGAACGCCGTAACCGCGGTTCGTGAGAGACTTCTTTACACTCTGAGACTCGATCTTTGGTACAACAACTCCCATAATGTTCTTGCTTTTGAGGTTGATCACCGGGTTTTCAGATGCTGAAAACGCCGCTGATTTCACTCCGATACTTCCGTCCACAGTTTCTGCTATCGCAATCATTTTCTGTGCACGTTCGTACTTTTCGGCAAGTTGATTTTTGAGATCTTTAGCTTCCGCTAACACCTTGAAGAATTCAAGGATAAGTCCGTCGCGCTTCATTTTCAGAAGCTTATGTCCCCTCTCCGAGAGTTTGATACGCTTTTTAAGGGCGATCAGTTCGGATCTGGTAGGCTTCACGTTCAGCGCCATGACTTAATCACTTCCTGTAGTTCGGGTGATACTTCTTGATCAGGTCACGGTCGATACGCTTCTCAAGTTCGCTCTCCGGAAGCTGGGTGAACATACCCCATCCTACATCAAGCGTCTGAGCGATCGTTCTGTCTTCGTCAGATCCCTGACGAACGAACTTGTTTTCAAACGCATCGGCGAACTCTAAGAATTTCTGGTCGCGCTCTGAGAGTGCGTCTTTTCCGACAATGGCCACTAAGCCGCGGAGATCGACACCTTCTGCGTAACCGGAATACATCATATCAGAGACCTTCTTGTGATCATCACGGGTCATGCCTTTACCGATACCGAGGTTCATCAGACGTGACAGAGACGGCAGAACGTTGATCGGCGGGTAGATACCTTTACGGTGTAACTCCGGGGAAATAACGATCTGTCCTTCCGTAATATATCCGGTAAGATCGGGGATCGGGTGGGTGATATCATCACCGGGCATCGTCAGGATCGGGATCTGGGTAACAGATCCTTTCAGACCCTTGATGATACCTGCACGCTCGTAGAGAGATGCAAGATCGGTATACATGTAACCCGGATATCCGCGGCGACCCGGAACTTCTTCACGGGCCGCTCCGATCTGACGAAGTGCTTCACAGTAGTTCGTCATATCGGTCAGGATAACCAGCACGTGGTAGCCAAGCTCGTATGCAAGGTACTCGGCAGTGGTGAGTGCGAGACGCGGGGTGACCGTACGCTCGACGGCGGGATCATCAGCAAGGTTCAGGAAAACGACTGCACGCTCAAGTGCGCCGGTTCTCTCGAAGTCTGCCATGAAGTAGTTTGCTTCTTCACGGGTGATACCCATTGCAGCAAATACTACGGCGAACTCGTCGGTCGATCCGGGAACTTTTGCCTGACGGGCGATCTGAAGTGCGATCTCGTTGTGCGGTAAACCGGCAGACGAGAAGATCGGGAGCTTCTGACCACGAACAAGGGTGTTCGTTCCGTCGATGGTGGAGATACCGGTCTGAATGAAATCTCTCGGTGTTCCGCGTGCATACGGGTTGATTGCTGCTCCGTTGATGTCAAGACGTTTGTCGGGGACAATTCCCGGTCCGCCGTCGATGGGTTTTCCGCCGCCGGACAGGATACGTCCGAGCATGGTTTTTGAGACCGGCATCTTGAACGTTTCACCAAGGAAACGGACACCGGTATCACGACCAAGTCCGGTCGTGCTCTCGTAACACTGGACAACGACTAAATCATCGGAGGTATCAAGAACCTGACCGCGTTTCATCGTGCCGTCGGCAAGAACAAGGCTGACCTGCTCTTCGTAGCTGACCGGCTCTGTCTTCTGAACAAAGAGCAGAGGTCCGGCAACTTTAGAGACTGTCTTATATTCTTTCATGTTTATGCCCTCAGTGCCTTGAATTCAGCTTCCATGCCTGCATAGATCTTGTCGAGGACCGGTTTGTAGTCCTTGGTGAACTTGATCTGCGGCATTTCGTTCTTTGATTTGATCGAAAGGATCTGTGAAGGCGGAACGCCTGCAGCCTGTGCGGCATATGCAAGGTCCGCATAGGTTCTGATCATCTTGAACATATCAAGCTGCTTGGGCAGATCGCAGTAGGTGTCGACCGGGTCGAAACCGTTCTGCTGAAGGAACAGTTCACGGATCATTCTGGCGACTTCGATGGTGATCTGCTCGGCTTCCGGTAATGCATCGGATCCGACCAGCTGCACGATTTCGAGCAGTTCGGCTTCCTTCTGGAGAACTTCCATGAACCAGGCACGGAGTTTGTTCCAGTCGGGTGAGACCTTCTCGTCGTAGTAATCATTCAGCTGCGCCATGTACAAAGAGTACGACTGCAGCCAGTTGATTGCCGGGAAGTGCCGGCGGCGGGAGAGGTTTGCATCGAGTGCCCAGAAGACTTTGACGATACGAAGGGTGTTCTGCGTGACCGGTTCGGAGAAATCTCCGCCTGCGGGGGAAACTGCGCCGATAACGGAAACAGAGCCTGATCCGCCTGCGAGAGGCTGGACAAGTCCTGCACGCTCGTAGAACTCGGAGAGTCTGGACGACAGGTATGCCGGGTATCCTTCTTCTCCGGGCATCTCTTCAAGACGGGAACAGATTTCACGCATTGCTTCTGCCCACCGGGAGGTGGAGTCTGCCATTAATGCAACGTCGTAGCCCATGTCACGGAAGTACTCTGCAAGAGTAATACCGGTGTACACGGATGCTTCACGGGCTGCCACAGGCATGTTGGAAGTGTTTGCGATGAGAATCGTTCTCTCCATAAGAGAGTTTCCGGTTTTCGGGTCCTGGAGTTCAGGGAACTCGGTCAGAACTTCGGTCATCTCGTTGCCGCGTTCACCGCAGCCGATGTAGACCACGATCTCTGCGTCGGACCATTTTGCCAGCTGCTGCTGGGTAACGGTCTTTCCGGATCCGAACGGTCCCGGGATTGCTGCAGTTCCGCCTTTTGCGATCGGGAAGAGTCCGTCAAGGATCCTCTGACCGGTAAGGAGCGGGATGCTCGGGCTGTGTTTTTCCACGTACGGACGCGGGACACGGACCGGCCATTTCTGCATCATGGGGAAGGATTCGCCTGAGTCGAGTTCGATAACGATCTCGTCGATGGTGAAATCTCCTGCATTGATCTTGGTGACCTTGGCGCTCTTTGCGAGTGGCGGGATCATGACCTTGTGCACGATACTGCGTGTTTCCTGGACTTCACCGATGATCTGGCCGGGAGCTACTGAGTCTCCTACATGGACGACCGGTTTGAAGGTCCATTTCTTCTCATGGTCCAGTCCCGGTGCGGTAACACCGCGTGCAATGAAGTTACCCATCTTCTGGATGAGCACTTCGAGCGGACGCTGGATACCGTCGTAGATACTGGTCAAGAGACCCGGACCAAGCTCGACTGCGAGCGAAAGGCCGGTGTTTATGACGGGTTCACCCGGGCGAATGCCCGTGGTCGATTCATAGACCTGAATAACGGTGTCTGCACCGTCGATCTTGATGACCTCTCCCATCAGTTCCTCGTTTCCGACCTTGACCACATCATACATATGTGCATCAAGATCAACTGCAGTGACAACTGGTCCTGCAATTCTTTTGAGTATTCCTGGTTTGCTATTTACTTCCACAAATCAACACCCACCGAACGTTTTATACGCTCCCTCAGGGAGAGACCTGCCTCCTGCCCACCGATCGTAACGATGGTCGGTTTGACAGAATTTTCAATGATTACCTGCAGGCGACGCGGGATCTGGTCAAGGTCAGTGCTCTGCAGCACAAGTATTCCGACATTTGCATCGTCAAGCACCTTGGTAATGGTTTCGGCAAGTTTTTCTGGATTTTCTGCAGAGTAGGTCTTTTTGATGCCAGCGAGCTGGAACCCTAAGACGAACTCCTTATTTCCAATTACTGCGATTTCCATTTACATCACCAGGTACTTTTCGAGAATCTCTGAGCTAAGGCCTGCTTCTTTTCCACGGGCAATGGCACGGAGATTGGATACTTCATACTTCTTTCTTTCAAGATACACAAGAAGCGGCGAGATTGAGAACGGATTCCGTTTTGAAACTTTATCCATCTGATTGAGCTGAGCTGCAATCAGGGTGCTTTCGATCGAATAGATCGGTTTCTTCTCACGCAGAGATTCAAGTGCATCAAGGAGCACGGCGACTTTGATCTTCTTCTTCAGCGAATCGACCACTTCATCGGTGCTTTCAATACTGCTGAGTCTTTCGAGCTCTTCAGGTTTGAAGGAACCGCCGGGGATCCAGATGTTCTGCTGGGCTGCGTTGTCGCCGCCCTGTGCTCGCATTCTGAAAACACTGGTGATGTTTTTGATGTCGATCTCGAACATGACATATTTCAGGAACGGAAGTCCGCCCTTCATACCGCCACGTGCTGCTTTGATCAGCGTTGCATAATAGTACTTGTACAGCTCATTCTCGATCTTCCCAAATGAATGGGTCTCGAGTGCTTCGCTGAGTCCTTCGCTGAGGATCGCCGACATCTGCTTTACAGGCAGCTGTTCGACGATACGTTCAACCGACGAATCGGTCAGAAGACGGTCCAGCGTCGGTGCATCGAGTGCACCGGCCGGAACAAGTACTGCACGGATCTTCCCATCGGAAAATCCGAGTTCTTTACCTCGCAGGATACTCAGAATATTCTGGATATCCCACTTGTGCAGGTAATCACGGGTAAATCCTTTCATCTCTCCGGGAGCCATAGCAATAACGCGCTGATACTCCTTTGCAAGGTTCCAGGACATGGCGTTTTCAATGAGATCCACACCTTTAAAGGATGCAGAGAGTTCATCGATTTCGCGTTTGTACTCCAATTCCTCAATGAGTCTTGTGAACTCAGAGAGACCCATGTTCAGCATGCGAAGATATTCTTCCCGGGGGATGAGCTTCGCTTTGCGGACCCGCATGCGGGTTGAGACATAGATATAGGGAGCAGATCCGCTCATTACCTCAGTCATTGTTTACCTCATCCAAACAATATCCCCGACGCATCTTTCAGACTTGCTTCCCAGACTTCACCCATAAAGGTCTGGTATGAGAAGTCAAGTGTGATCTGACCATCGGTACTTTGTACAACGACACCGCCGGCGATGTCGGTGATTCCTCCAAACGTAAATCCGCTCAGGGTTTTTAAACTGCTTAATGCTTCTTTCGCAGATTTTTCGTCGCGTGCGTTTGTGAAAACTACACCGGCTTTTATCTGCTTGGCAGACTCTTTTAAGAGTTCTCGTACCGCTTTTGCGTGTACTTCTGCCGGAAGGTTAGCGATTTCCTTAGCAGCACTGCTGTAGACCTTGTCAAGAAGTTCCTTTTGTGCGTTTAAGAAATCACGCTTCACGACCAAATTGGCGCTGGCAACTTCACGGACCATCATCCGTTCGGTTTGGATATCAGCGTCTTTTTCGGCCGCGAGACGGATCTCGTTTGCGCGGAGGTTTGCTTTGTTGACAATATCTTTAGCCTGTGCCTCAGCTGCAGCTTTTATGCCGGCAGCTTCTCGGTCACCCTTTGCTTTGATTTCGTCTACTACTACCTCAAGTCCCATATCTGACTGCTCCGCTTAGACGAAGAGTAAGAGCAGTGCGACAACGAGACCGAAGATAACGATTGTTTCCGGAAGAACGGTGAAAACTAATGCGAGACCGAACATACTGCGGTCTTCTGCGGTTGCGCCGACTGCGGCTGCTCCGATGCTCATTTCACCAAGACCGGTACCGATACCTGTCAGACCTACCGCGAGACCTGCGCCGATTGCGGTGTATCCGGATGCTAATGCCTGTGCTGCTTCTACAGTTAATGATTCAATTGCCATTTTTTATTCCTCTGAAAATTTTCGTTTAAGTCCAAAAGGCTTGTATATGATTCCTCCGCCCTGATAGAATTTGGTAAAAAATTCGACATAGTGTAAACGAATCGGGTGTATTGCACCACCAAGTATACCAAGAGCGACGTTGAGTGCGTGACCTAATATGAGAATTATGACACCCACGATAATCAATAATACACCAACAACATTCAGGTCTGCAACTGCCGGAGCGATGAATAAATCGACAGCCAGGAAGTTTACGACCATAGCGATCGCCACGGATGAAAGACCGACTGCAGCAAGACGGCAGAAGGACAGCATGTGGGAAAGCGTGTTTGTTGGGAGTTCCATCAGGTCAAGTGGGTTCTCGATTGCGACGAACACACAACCAATGATGATCATGACTGCACCTATAATCCCGGCAATGGTCGGAAATGCGACGAAAGTGGGAAGGGCAAAGGGGAACTGGCAGTATTCGTTTAAGTCAACCACACTAAGGACAAGTATCAGGATTGCCCACAGGATCAAGTTCCATCCAAACTGGGAAAGGATTGCTTTTGTCCGGTGGCTTCCCGGGTGATCCATTCTGTAGTGATTGATCATTCCGAAGAAACGGCCTACGCTGATGTAGATTACACCAAGCATAATTGATATTATCAGCAGTTCGATAACCTGGGGCATCGCATGTTCCATACCGGCACCTATTGGGAGGTGGCGGGAGAATATGATCGAGTGCCAGGGGAGACTCACGCCAAAGAACTCACTATAGAGAAGTCCAAAGACGCTCGTAGAGATACCTGCTCCAAGAATAATGAACAAGGCTTTCACACCCATTTCGCCCATCTTCAGTAAAGTCTTTCGAAGGACAAGGGCAAGAGCCAGATAAAGAAGACCATATCCTAAATCCCCTACAATAAATCCAAAGAGCAGGGGGAACATAACCGAAAGGATGATGGTCGGGTCCAGTTCTTTGTATTTTGGACGGGAGTACAGGTCCATAAATAATTCTGCGGGCTTTGCATATGATGGATTGTTATATTCCACCGGGATCGCTGTGTCCTCAACTTCAGAGGAATCAACGACTACATAAACGCGTTCACCAGTTGCCTGGTTCAGGGCCGCGGTGACTTTCTCCACTTTGTCGGCCGGGATCCAGCCGTCAATGACGAATGCTTCGTCAGTGGTTGCAAATCGAAGCGGTGCTTCGGCACGTTCCACATCGCAGGACAGTACTTCGTCGCAAGCGGCGAGTAAGTCTGCGTATTTTGCTTTGAGTTCAACGATCTTTGCGTTGCAGTCTTCGCGGATTTGTGTCTGTTTGTTCAGTTCGACAGTGTATTTCTCCACTGCTGCCTGAACGGTACCGGATTCACCCGGCAGAGAAACACTCTGGAAGCCTGCATCGGCCAGCTGCCTTTCGGTATCTGCGGCATTTTTGCTCTCAACAAAGACGACTATGAAGTTTCCGTCTTTTCCCGTCTGAAAATGTTTTTCATGCGGAATCGAGATGTCAAGGTCATGCTGGATGTACCCTGCAAAAACCGTCAGATTCTCGTAACCCCGGTAGAGATCAAGCTCAAGGGGCACGAGCGCAAATGGTTTAAGTTCGTTGATACGCAGTTCGCATTCCCGGATACGGGTCTCTGCATTCGATCGCTTTACCGTGAGACTGCTCACTTCTTCATTGATTTTCGGAAGTTCGCTATCTATTGCTGCTCGAATCGTTTCTGCAGGACGCATCTGGACAGTGCTTTGCGTAGCTGGGGCGGTCTGGAATACGCTCTCAATGGAGCGTATTTTCAGCAGGTTATCTGAGAGCTCTCCGGCGTTTGAAAATGGAACGCCGATTTTTACTCCCTCATATCCTTCTTTCCCCTGATCTACAAAATCGGTGATGTGGAAAATCTGGTGACGATATAATTCGGTCACAACTGACGCCATCTGCTCTTTGCTCGCGGCAATTAACAAATGGGTCATCGGTCTAGGCTGAAACATGCAGTTTCTC
>JAYFOG010000021.1:0-38803 GCA_034932965.1 Methanocorpusculum sp. | reverse complement strand
GGCGATCGCCAAGTTTTTCATAACGTTCGTGATATGCCTGGTTGAGACCAAAGCTGCTGAAAGTCCCCATACATAAGAGTCAACGTACGCAGAGAAAGTACTTTCTGTCGGGGAAAAAAGGGTTGTTAGAAATTCTCTAATATATATTAGATTCGGTAATGGAGTTAAAGATTATATTCTATATAAGAACCTACTTGACGATGTCTCCCCACTCAAAAAAGATGACAAAGATGACAAAAAAGATAACAAAAATGAGGATTATGCCTTTTTTTATTTGTTTTCGAAATCTAAGATTAACTCTAAGGAATTTTTGACACACGTGAAAAATTATCTAATTAACCCTGATCATAACTCTAGTCCCCCTGTCCCACCTAAAAGATATCCGGAGCAGTAATATTTTGGGGCTGGCTACAGAACCAATGTAAGTTTACCTATTCATTCACTTTCATTTCAATATCGCCCCCTCACCCCTCCATCATCTTCATCACCTCTGCGATATCCCGCTCGATCAGCGGCCGCATATTCTCATTATACCTCTCCATGTTCGCGTTTCCAGCGACCTCTTTATCTGCGGGACAAGATCCCTCCTTGCTGAAACGATACTCTTCAGTGCCTGAACACACTGCCGGCCCGTGATCGGCTTCTCCCGCACACAAATTCAGCCTCCCCAGTCCCCCCTCTCCGCTACTTCCGTCTCTCGCCGAAATGCAGCCCCTCAGGTCGGGCCGGCGGCGGGTTTTCGCTCCTCACAGGAGCGGGTTTATCAAAACACCCCATACACACAATCATACAATTTCGAACCTCATCCTTCCCCCCTTCGATCACCGGTTTGATATGCCGTGCGTCCCATCCCCCGCGTCCCTGGACACTCCCCCTGTTTGCATACACCAGTTTCTTCCCGCAGACCTGGCAATACCCGTTCACCCGGTCAAATGCATTCTTCACCACATCTTCTGTAAAAACCATACCTTCTCCGATACGTAGGAATAGGACCCTCTGTCACTATAAACCTATCCCTGAATACTATTCCGGAAAAATTCGGGGTCTTTCTCCTCCTCCCTCATACATCTCATCTCAGCTCGTAAGAAACAGAAACTGATAATAAGTCCCATTCCAGAAAAGAATCTTCCCGCCGTACTTCCCGTAAATTTCCCGCCCCTCTTCAGAAGTGACCCCTGAAAACTTAAAATAATCCAGGGGCCGCTCATAGATATGCACATATCTTTCCATACACGTATACAGACTCGGATGCGCCGCAAAATCATCATCCGTCAGATCCATGAGAACAGCAGAATGCGGCAGTTGCTCCTCTGCAATTGGTCGCATAGTAAACGCCTCGCTAAGATCACTAAACGGTTCGAGAATCACCCATAAGCCGGTCACTGAGATGATAAGGATCACGGTAATCCAGAGAAGCGCCGTTGATTTCGTCATGATGGACCTTTCGTCCCATGAATATATAATAGGTCAATTTATTCAGAGCCCTCTTCTCACATTACTCGTTGCTTCGCACATCCGTGCCAGTTTCTCAAATGCCGTCTCAGGCGTATGCATCCGCAGACCGCAGTCCGGATCGATCAGAATATTCTCCGCCCCGAACGCATCCACGCAGGCAAGGATCCTCTCCTCGATCTCCTCAACCGACTCCACGTTTTGATCCGAACTCTTCACACACCCGCAGCCGATCTTCTTCCCGGCAAGATCCCGCTTCGAAAGGACCGAGAGATTCTCCATCGACACCGCATACTCAAAATCCAGGATATCCACCGGAAGCTTCGTCCAGGAATCCGCGATCCCGCCAAGCATCCCGCAGGTATGAATACACGAAGGCGTCTTTATCCCGGCAAAAATAATGTTCAGCGCCTCCTTTGCCGTATCAACCGAGACGGCCCCCGTCGAAAGGATCGGCTCATCCACCTGAATGATCGTAACCCCCGTCTCCGCAAGAAACTTCGCTTCCTGATGCAGAGCGGCGGCGAGATCCATCATAACCTCCTCCTTATTCCGGTAGACCGGCGTCTTTACCTGCAAAGCATAGCCAAGCGTACACGGGCCGGTCAGGATCCCTTTCACATACTTCGTCTTCGTCAAAGCATACTTCGTATCGCCCACCGTGATCGGCTTATCGGCCGCTCCGATCTTTCCGACAACCGTCTTTTCCGAGATCCCCGGCAGCTTCGAAACGAACGCCTGCACCATATCCGATCTGACCTGCCCGTCGGAGATGATATCCACTCCTGCCCGCAGCTGCTCTGCTACCGCAAACTGTACTGCTTTTTTATACGGGTCGATAAGGGACGCAAGTCCCGTCCCTTTCACGCAGGGAAACGAACCGACGACCGTCGTCGGCATAAGGCACGGCAGATCCATGATACAATAGGTCGTCCTGTGCAGATAAAAATCCTCTGGATCTGGTATCTCAGTTATTGCCTCAATCGAAGAATATATCAACACTCAAAGGAATCTATTCATTAGTCACCCATGTCCGTACCATTCAAAATTCCCAAGATGTTAAAACCCGAATATGATTCGATGATCCGTGACAATGTAATATCAAGGATAGCGTTTTTCGGGAAAGATCATCCCTACATCGCACCCTTCCTCTATGTCTTCGACGACAAAAACCTCTACTTCCTCTCAACCAGATACGGCAAAAAGGTGGAGTTGTTCTCCCAGAACCCGGCCGTATCTGTGGAAATAGAGGATGTCGCTCCCGATATGTCGACATACAGGTTCGTGACACTGCTCGGTACACTCTCCGAGGTGACGGATGATGAGAGAAAACGTGCGGTAAAAAGCCACTTCGTCCAGCTTATCTCAGACAAAAAAATCTCGGAAAAAAGTCTCTATGCCCTGGGTCATTCACCCACCGAGTCTCTTGATAAGATCATCGGCGAAGACAGGACAATGGTTTGGAAACTGGTTGATGTGAAGGAGATCGTTGCGCTGAAGAACGCATGATCTCCAAATTTTACAAATTTTACAAAAATTAACAGATTGCCTCAAAAAAAAGATGCCTTCCCATACGGGATATACCGCCGTATGGGATCGGCATCTGATCATTTCAGCTTTTTCTCGAGTTTCTTGAGCTTTTTCTGAGCTTCTTTGCTTCCGTCGGCAGCCTGTTTAGAGAGTTCTTCTGCCTTTGCTTTCTTTACTTTGTTGAGTTTTTCCAGTTGTTTTTTGCTTGTCGGCATATGTGTACCTCGTTTAGCACTTTTGCTGATTCAGATTGGTGTTGAACCCTGTTAAAAATATCCCCGGAATATCTTGAGCACATGTGAAGAAAATTTCACATACATTGACCGGTTTCAGATCTCGTAATCCGCGATCACACTTTTTTCACTCACGCTTTGCACATAGGTTCTGACAGGGCCTGCGTGATAGGGGTGCTCTGCATATCCGCGAAGCGCGGCTTGATCATCCACGATGACGGAAAGCGCGATATCGAAAGACCGCTCCGTGTGTGCATAATCGATCCCGACCTCGATCTCCCGGATCTGTTCGACGACGCCTTTCATGGAAAGGAGCATCTCGCGGGTTTTTTGAGCATGGGACGGGTCTTTGAGTTTGAAGAGGACGATGTGTTTTATCATAAAAAAAGTGGTTATGGACTGACTCTGTGTCTGTCCCGCGGGAAGAGAACGGCTTCCCGGATATTCTGCAGATCGAGCATGGTCATGACCAGACGTTCGGCACCAAGTCCCCAGCCTGCGTGGGGCGGCATGCCGTATCTGAACGGATTTAAGTAGAACTCGAATGCGTCGGGGTTGAGGCCCTTTGCTTTGATCTGCTCAACAAGGAGGGAGTAGATATGGCAGCGCTGTGCGCCGGAGGTGAGTTCCATTCTCGGGTGCATCATATCGAACGCACGGCAGACCTCGGGTCTGTCTTCAAACGGCATGGTGTAGAATGGTCTTGTGGAGGTCGGCCATTCGGTGATGAAGTACATGGTCCCCATCTTTTCTCCCACAACTCTCTCGGCAGCGGTCGAGAGGTCGTCACCGAAGACGAGGGGTTCGCCGCCGGCGGTGGAGATCTCGATTGCTTCTTTGTAGGTGATGCGGGGGAACGGTACGGCCGGGACCCTGAAGTCGGTGATGCCGAGAACTTCGAGCGCAGCGCCGCAGTGTTCGGCGACGTATGCATACGCAGAGGCTACGACGTTTTCGAGTACATGCATCGCGTCCTCTTCGTTCGCGAAGGACATTTCGATATCGATCGAGGTGGCTTCGTTTAAGTGACGGACGGTGTTGTGCTCTTCAGCACGGAAGATCGCGCCGATCTCGAAGACTCTGTCGAACCCGGCGCTCATCAGCATCTGTTTGTAGAGCTGGGGAGACTGATTTAAGAATGCTTCTTTGTCGAAGTAGGCGAGCGGGAAGAGTTCGGTTCCTCCTTCGGTTGCGGCAGCGACGATCTTTGGGGTCTGGACCTGGGTGAACCCGTTGTCCCAGAGGTATTCGCTGATAGCGCGGAGGCAGGCGTTTCTGATCTGGAAAATAGCGTTGATGCGGGGTTTTCGCAGATCGAGATACCGGTTGTCGAGCCGGGTGTCGAGTTCTGCGGGGACCTTTTCCGAGACGTCGAGAGGCAGCGGGGTCTCGGCACGGGAAACGACGCGGAGCGTGTCGGGGACGAGTTCGCGGCCGCCGGGTGCTTTTTCGGTGGCTTTGACCACGCCTTCGCATTCGATGACGGACTCGCGGGTCGCTTCTTTGACGGCGGCGAGTACTTCGGGGGTGACTTTCTTTTTGGGGATGGTGACCTGAAGGATCCCGGTTCTGTCGCGAACGAGGAGGAAGGTGAGCCCTCCAAGATCACGTTCTTCGTGGACCCAGCCTGCAATGTGTGCATGCCCAATTTCAGGGGTCACGTCTTGTATTGGTATGCGCATAAAATCTCTATAGTATTTGCGGTGGTGATAGATTAGTGTTTGTTCGGGGCTGGTCACACCTTCCATGAGATGTGGGCATACAGCCCTTCGTCCGGGAAGACAAGATCTCCGTTTGCTCCCCGGACGAGCACTGAATCCAGATATTCGCGAATGATCCCTTTCTGCCGTTCGTCGCGGGCTTCCATCCGGTCCGCATACTCGCTGACCGCAGTTTCCAGATCAGGATATCCCCGTTCGTCTTTCATTGGATACACGGCAATGTCCGCATAGATCCCCATCTGAAACAGGCAGTTCCAGATGACATCGGCTTTGGGTTTTGCCCAGTACTTCTCCCCGTGCAGACTTTGCCATAGGCTGGTGTAGGTCACGTCCCAGGCGGTTTCATTCATGAACCAGAAGATATGGACCTCTTTTGAAGCTGCTTCATGCATTTTTTTCAAAGCATCTTTGAGATTTGGCACGCTCAGCGCAAACGAGGAGATCACATACTCATATCTGCCAATACTCTTTTCGTCCAGATCTTCCAGGACGGCAGGGATCACGCCGATCTGTGCATCCACGTGCAGATACTGCCTGTACTCCTCCATCGCACGCACCATGGGCGTTGAGGGTTCGACCACCGTGACCCGGCATCCGGCTCCTGCCAGAGGTACGGCGAGGGTCCCGGGTCCCGCTCCGATATCCAGGACCGAGGAACCCGGCGGTATTCCAAGAGCCGCGAGCTGATCGGTCACCCGTTTCATCCCTCCGTTTTTCAGGTTTTGGACCATTTTGTCCACAAACAGCTGGATGGAAAAAAACTCTGCACTGGTTTTATATGTTGATACCTGCCGCTGTTTTCTGGTGATCTCATTCCATTCACAGTCTGCGTCGTTCATAGTTTTCCTGCATATCTCTGGGCTGTGAAAACGGATAGGATTTTCCTTCGCGTTTTTGTAATACGAATTATTGAAACAATAATATTTAAAGCATATCAATTTTTAAAAACCAACATATTAATAGAATCGATACCAAGAGAAGAGTAATTGCTATGTACGGGAAAAACACGTTCATTATCCTCGGGGTCCTTTGTCTGACCCTCCTGCTGGTTGCTGCAAGCGGATGTATCGGGTCATCACCGACCGATCAGAATGCAGTACTTAAGATCGCCACGCCAAACGAGATCACCGAAGCCTCATACTTCGGGAACTATAACTTTGCCCAGATGACGCGTGTCGCCACTCCTCCGCTTGTTCAGGTGGATGAAAACGGCGAGTATATCGGGGCAGCGGCAAAGAGCTGGGCCGTCTCTTCCGATGGAAAAACCTGGACCTTTACGCTGGATCCGGCTTATCAGTGGAGCGACGGAACCCCTCTGAGCGCCGAGGATGTGAAATTTTCTCTTGAGTATACTTCAGAAAAGGTGACCACTTCTCCGTCGTGGATAAAGGATGCCGCGATCACGACAAACGGGAATGTCGTGACGATCAGTCTTGCCAAACCAGTTTATCGTCTGTGCGGGGATCTTGTTGCGATCAACATCGTTCCAAAACATATCTGGGCTTCGATCGACGATCCTGAGGAGTACATCAGCGCAGGTCCTTATGTCGGATCGGCGGCCTACTACGTAAAGTCGGTCGATACCAACTCGGCGACCCTTGTCCTTGCGGCGAATCCGAAGTGGAAAGGAGACGCTCCGTACTACGGAACTGTCGAGATCCACTGGTTTGCGACCGAGGATGCCGCTATTTTGTCCATGCTCGGCAATGAATGCGATACTTACTGGAAGTACGGCGCATCGTTCCCGACAGGTTCGGTCGTTCTTCTCGACTCCTCGGAGAAGTTCACCATGGTCGAGACCCCTTCTCTGAAGATGTCGTATTTGGGATTCAACACGATAACCTCAAAGACCGGAGAAGACAAAGCGTTCCGCAAAGCGATCGCATATGCGCTGAATTATGCTGAACTCGTTGAGATCTCCGCCTCAGGATATGCTCTCCCGGCAAACTCGGGATTTATTCCGAACGGGGTCCCGTATTATAAGGATACTGCGCCCAACACCTACAATCTCGCAACCGCCAAATCGATGCTTGATGCGGCAGGATATAAAGATGTGACTGGTGACGGGGTCCGTGAGGACAAAAACGGCAGCCCGCTTACGGTGACTCTCCTTTCGCGTGACAAAGTCGCGGGCGAACTCATCAAAGAGTATCTTGAAAAGGCGGGGATCTCTGTCGAGTTTAAATTCGCTTCCGATCTGAATGCCTGGATCGAACTGAAGGATGCCCATGCATACGACATCGCCTACAACGGGATCACTGCCAAAGGAATGATGATGGATTCCGGCTGGGCCAGCGGATATTTTGCCTCGAATACCGTAGGTGCGGGCAAACTCCAGAATGTTGACGATCCGGCGTTTCTTGCGCTCTGTTCTGCGATCGCCACGACTCCCGACGGCAATGCGCTCAAAACCCTGATCTCTGATCTTCAGGATTATTATGCAGAGAACATGCCGGGGATCGCTCTCTACTGGTGTACGGATGTGACTCCGATCAATACAAAGATCGACGGCTGGTATATCTCGAAGGCAGCGGGGATCTTAAACGAGATCAATCTGGTCTCTGTTCATCCGGCAGCTTAACCTCCCTTTTTTTACTTTTGTGACAAAGAGTATACATACTTCGAAATACGTATGAACAGAATCCTTGCCAGAAAGATCGTCCGCTATGCCGTGTCCCTGCTGATAGTCGTTCTGCTCGTGTTCCTGCTCCCCCGCTGTATGCCCGGCGATCCGGTCCAGTGTCTTGTGGGCGAGGATGTATTTTTGACCCAGGAGATCCTTGACGCCGTGACGGTAAAACTCGGACTCGATCTGCCGCTCGCCGAGCAGTTTCGGATCTATATCGGCAATCTTTTAACAGGCGATCTGGGGTATTCCTATACCCGTCACCAGAATGTGGCGGAGCTGATCTGGGACCGTCTTCCCTGGACGCTCCTTTTGACCGGGGTCTCGATGCTGATCGGCTATACGTTCGGGATCATCGCGGGCACCTGGGCCGGTTGGATGGCCGAGAGGAAGATGTCGAAGATCCTGACTTCGTTTGGGGTCGTGGTCTCCTGTATTCCTCCGTATCTTCTCGGGCTGATCTTTTTCTCGGTGTTTGTGTATCAGCTCGGCTGGTTCCCGTACAAGGGATTTTACACGACGCCCGATCTGCCAAGCGTGGTCTATCATATGGCGCTTCCGGTTTTGACCCTGGCTCTGTTCGTGTTTGTGAGAAATATGATCATCATGCGGGGTTCGGTTCTCACGGAGAAGAATCAGCTGTATCCGCAGTTTGCAAAAAGTCTTGGTATCCCGCGAAGAAAAATCATCTACGGTCATGTGATGAAGAATGCGATCCTGCCGATCCTTACCCATTTCGCGATCGATTTCGGGTTCATTCTTTCAGGAGCACTGTTTATTGAGATCATCTTTTCTTTAAACGGTCTGGGCCGGGTGATGTACACCGCTATCCTGAATCTGGATTATCCGGTGCTTTCCGGCCTGTTTCTGGTGATCGCGGTCATGGCGATCTGTGCAAACATGCTGGCTGATATCCTGTACGGGTTCATAGATCCAAGGGTGAAACGGGGTGATGATCAGTGAATGTCGACCGCCGGTACATCCTTCCGGGTCTTCTGATCCTGATCATGCTGACCCTGGCGGTTTTTCCAGGTGTTTTTGCCCCGTATTCTGTCACAGACCGGGACGCGACCTATCAGGCGCCGAGTTCCGCGCATCTTCTCGGGACCGACAATATGGGGAAGGATATCTTTTCGCTTCTGATATACGGCGCGAGATGGACGCTGATGATCGGTTTTGCCTCAGGTCTTCTTGCCGTTTGTGTGGGGACCGCGGTCGGGCTTTTGGCCGGATGGAGGAAAGGGATCCTGGATGAGGTGTTGATGGGGACGACGGATATCGTTTTGATCCTTCCAAAGATCCCCCTGGTGATCGTTCTCGCCGCGTATCTGGGCCCGGGTCCGTGTGTGCTGATATTCGTTCTCGGACTTTTGTCCTGGGAGTCGATCGCCCGCGTGGTGCGGTCGAAGGTGATCCAGATCAGGTCGGCCGAGTACATCCTCGCCGCCCGGTGTCTGGGTTTTTCGGACGCCCGGATCATGATGCGGGAGATCCTGCCGGTGGTTTTTCCGGTTATTGTCCCGAAGTTCGTTCTGGTGACGGCGGCGGCCGTGATCTCGGAGGCCTCGCTCGCTTTCCTTGGACTTTCCGACCCTCTTATGGTTTCGTGGGGAGGGATGATCTCGGATGCTTTTACCTACAGCGGTTTTCTTCGCGGTATGTGGTACTGGTGGCTGCCTCCTGCACTCTGTATTATTCTCGGCGTTCTGGCGATCACCAGCCTTGCCTTCATTCATGAACGCGGGGTTCGCGAGGTGGTTCAGTTATGACGGATATGCTTGAGATCACGGATCTTTCCGTCTCCTTTCCGGGTCACAACGGCCGTATTCCAGTTGTTGCGGATCTTTCTCTTTCGATCTCAGCCGGCGAGTGTCTGGCGGTCGTGGGCGAGTCGGGATGCGGAAAGT
Source organism: Methanocorpusculum sp. (assembly GCA_034932965.1). Taxonomy (GTDB): domain Archaea; phylum Halobacteriota; class Methanomicrobia; order Methanomicrobiales; family Methanocorpusculaceae; genus Methanocorpusculum. The sequence goes on along the minus strand of JAYFOG010000021.1, from coordinate 29,334 downwards.
CGGTTGTTGCCCAGTCGATTTTGCGGCTGCTTCCCTTCGGGACCGGGGTGCTTGGGCAGATTTCTTATCAGGGCCGGGATCTTCTGCAGCTGACCGAACGCGAGATGGAACGGATCCGCGGTCAGGAGATCGCTATGGTTTTTCAAAGTCCGGAGAGGGCTCTCAATCCGGTGATGAAGATCGGAAAACAGCTGATCATGCCGCAGCTGATCCACGCGCTGTGTTCGGAAACGGATGCGAAGCTTCGTGCCGAAGGAGTTCTCCGGGGTCTCGGTCTGGATGCAGGCTGGGTGATGAACGCCTATCCCTGGATGTGTTCGGGCGGGATGTGTCAGCGGATCGTGTTTGCCGCGGTGTCGCTTCTTCACCCGAATCTGGTGATCGCCGATGAGCCGACGAAGGGTCTGGATGCTGCAAATGTAAAGGATCTAGAGGCGATGCTTTCGACGGTGACTGCCGGGAAAAGGACCGGGCTGCTTTTGATCACGCATGATATGGATGTGGCTTCCCGTCTTTCGAACCGGATCGCGGTCATGTACTGCGGAATGATCGTGGAAGAAGGAATGACGCCGGATATCCTGACATCACCCAGACATCCCTACACCCGGGGTCTTCTCGGCAGTCTTCCAAAGAATGGGTTCGTTCCGATCCCGGGCATCTCTCCCGCACGCACCGATCTGCCTGACGGCTGCGTGTTTCATCCGCGATGCAGGTTCGCCGATGAAAAATGCAGGACTGTTCTTCCTGATCTTATTGACGGGGTGAGGTGTCATAAATGCTGATCCTTGAAGCTGAGCATATATCCAGGTCTTACGGTGCGAAGCAGGCTCTGCAGGATTTTTCTCTTTCGCTCTCTTCCGGCGAGACGGTCGGACTTACGGGTCCGTCGGGTTCGGGAAAAAGTACCTGCGCCCGGATACTTGCCGGTCTGGAACGCTCCGATACCGGAGTCATCAGATATGCCGGCCGCGTTTTGAGCGGCCCTGATCCTGGGATCCAGATGATCTTTCAGGATCCGGCGGGTTCGTTCAATCCGGTTTTGACGATCCGGCAGTCGCTCTCAGCAGTTCTGAACCTTCGCCGCGTTCCAAAATCGGATCATCACGCCATTCTTCTGGCGGAGTTCGAACGAGCCGGCCTGCAGACCGAGATCTTATCGCGCTATCCTGACCAGATCTCCGGCGGCCAGGCACAGCGTGTCGCGATCGTCCGGGGCATGCTCGTGCATCCGAAGGTGATGATTTTGGATGAACCGACCTCGGCGCTGGATGTTTCGGTCCAGGCTCAGATCCTCCGCCTGCTGAAAGATATTCAGGAGGAAAACGGTATTGCCTATGTGTTCATCTCGCATGATCCTTCGGTCGTTTCGTTTATGGCGGACCGGGTGATCTGTCTGTGATGTTTTTGAGATGACCCCGGATGCTTTCAAAAAGACAACATATGCTCGATGTACTGTTCGGGGATTGAGCATTAAAAAAAGAAAAGGTCAGCGTTCTTCTCTGACCATCTGAATACACTTTTTCGGGCATTCGTTGGCACAGATCCCGCAGCCTTTACAGTAGACAAGATCGATTTCGAGGGTGTCAGGGTCGATGACCGCATCCGGGCAGAACATTGCGCAGATCCCGCAGTGGTTGCAGGATTCCCGATCTACGACCGGGCGGAACGTTCTCCAGGACCCGGTCAGTCCCGCTGCTGCTTCGTGAGGGACGCTGATCGTCATTTTCGGCATTCTGTTCATACGATGACCTCCTCATACGCTGCTTTTGCAGCTGACGTGTTTCTTGGATCGGCAAACGTTTCGGTGATCGCTTTCACTCCCGACTCGCGGCTGAAGAGGCCGAGTTTTGCCAGAGCGCCGATGACCGGCGTGTTGACGATCGGACTGCCGGCAACGACAAGATTTTCGCGGAGCGCGATCCCGGTAAGATCCGCCTTGTAGACCTTGAAGCCGGCCGGGAACGAGACCACTTCATGCGTGTTGATGAAGATCGAACCTCCTTCTTTCAGGCCGTCTAAGACATTGACCGTGTCCATGACGGTCGGGTCAAGGATGATGATCATATCTGGTTTGTTGATCTGGGAGTAAATTCTCACCGGCGCATCATCTATGCGGACAAAGGAAACGATCGGAGCGCCGCGGCGTTCTGCACCGTAGAACGGACATGCCGTGGCAAATTTACCGTCTTTTACCGCAGCGGTGGCCATCATTCGGGCCGCAGTAACGCCGCCCTGACCGCCGCGTGAATGAATACGGATCTCGTACATTTACTGCTCCTCCTGCGGGATACCGAACCAGAACTCTGTTCCCATCTTGCGGCTGCGAACGAACTCTGCCATATCTTCATAGGTGACTTCCTGTCCGCCGAGACCGGCAATGACGCTCGCGATTTTCGCATCAGGGTATCTTGCCTGGATCTCGCCGGCAACAACACCGCCGAAGCCGAACGAGTAGTCACGGTCGATAACGACGAGGTCTTTTCCTTTGATATTCATATCGAGCGGGAAGGGTCTGAACCAGCGGATCCGCATGACTCCGGCTTTGATGCCTTCTTTTCTCAGAAGATCAGCTGCGACCTCGGCTTCTTTGCCGAGCGTTCCCATGGCGATAATGATAACGTCCGCATCATCGCAGAAGTATTCCTCGACCGGCGCATAGCTTCTGCCGAAGCGTTCTGCAAACTCGGTCTCGGTCTCGTCAATGACAGTGCGGGATGCTCTCATGCATTTTTCCATGTCGAATCTGAACTGGTAGTGGACATTTGCCGGGCTCATTGCGCCGTAGCCTTTCGGATCGTTCACATCGATTTTGTGCGGGAGGTCGAGCGGCGGGATGAAGTCTCCCGGCTCGGTCATCTCGAACGGCTGCATGATGTGTGAGAGCAGGAATCCGTCCATGTTTATCATGACCGGCAGAAGAACGCGGTTGTCTTCTGCGATCCTGAATGCCATTAAGGTCGCATCGTATGCTTCCTGTACGGTCGATACATAGACCTGAAGCCAGCCGGTGTCTCTCTGTGAGAGAGCGTCCGTGTGCTCTGCCCAGATGTTCCAGCCCGGGGCGAGCGTTCTGTTGACCTGTCCCATAACGATCGGCAGGCGTGCGCCCGCTGCCCAGTGGAGCATCTCGTGCATATAGAGAAGCCCGTGGGAGCTTGTCGCGGTGAATACACGAACCCCGGTGATGGATGCCCCGATGGCGGCGGTCATTGCGGAGTGTTCCGACTCGACCGGGATATAGCGTGCTTTAAGTTCGCCGGACTCGACGTAGTCAGCGATACTTTCGATGATCTCGGTCTGGGGAGTGATGGGGTATGCGGGAACGACGACCGGTTTTGCCATTTTTACGGCTGAGGCAACGGCTTTGTTTCCGGTGGACATTACAAGTTCGCTCATTCTGTTTCCTCCGATTGTGCGGCTTCGAGAGCAATTTTTTTGAGGTTTTTGTCGACGTTTGCCTGGATTATCGCTTCTGTCTTTTCATCGACTTTTCTGAATCGCCCCTGGGCTTTGAGGTACTCGCCTACGGGTGCGGGCCGTTTCATGGCGGCACGCGAGGGGGCGCTGACGGTGAATTTGTCGTATTCCTTTTCCCAGAGGACCCAGATGCCTGATTTGACTGCCATTTTTCCGATCTCGACGGTCTTTTCCGAGGGGATCCTCCAGCCGGGCGGGCAGGGTGCGAGGATGTGGATGAACTTCGGGCCCGGGATCGAGAGGGCTTTTTTCACTTTGTTGTAGATGTCGGCAGGATAGGAGGAGCAGGCCGTTGCCTGGTAAGGCAGGTTGTGCGCCTCGACGATCCTGTCGAGATCTTTCTTGTTGACGGTTTTTCCGTTCGGCGTGGTGGTGGTGATCGCTCCAAGCGGGGTTGCGCCGGATCTCTGCATGCCGGTGTTTCCGTATGCTTCGTTGTCGTAGCAGATGTACAGGAAGTCCTCACCGCGTTCCAGGGCCCCGGATAGTGCCTGGATACCGATGTCGGCGGTCCCTCCGTCGCCTGCGTAAACGATGACGTTGGTTTTTTCGCCTTTTGCGCGGAGAGCTTCGCTCATTCCGGACGCACAGGCGGCGGCGGCCGCGAATGCGATGTTATAGACGGGCACGGTGTGAAGCATGTAGGGGTAGACGCCCTGGATCACACTGTTGCAGCAGGCAGGGATCACGAGGATGGTGTCTTTGCCGGCAGCCTTGAGGATATAGCGGAGTGCAAGTAATGAGCCGCATCCAGCACAGGTGGATGGACACTTTAAGAGCATCTCTTCTTTGGGAATTTCCGTCATGGGTTCGTACTATATTTGTCACGATTTATAATTAGACTTCCTTCTTGTTACGATTGTTCCAACCGAATCGGCAGGTATCCATTCAAGAATATAATTTGCTGTTTGATTGTCAGAGTACGAAATGGGAGGGAAATTGTCAACTGTCAAAATCAGGATATTAATATGGACTTGAAATAGGACTTACGCGATTGGTTTTACTCATGTTTCCACACTAGGTCGTACTCTTTTCTGAATTGGATTGAGATTAACACCGTGTAAGTCCTACTTAGAGATACTTCATCTAATCTAACTATTTATTAATGCTATTTTTAACCAATCTGTTGAATTTGGATTTCGTGAGATTGTCCAACCTGACCCTGTGCTTCCAGCATTTTGACATATGTAAAGAAATCCACCATATTCATATAGCGAACCTCTTACTGGATATGGGGGGGATTTCCATGGTTGATCGAATGTAGTAATATCACTCTCGTTATATATTTTATTTGACATATCTATTTTCATAAATATATGCTCAAGTGGACGTGAATCAACATAACTTTGAATTGTTGGTCGTGATGCTGCACTTTCTTTCGACATGGTCTTACCATAATATGCAACCCAGTATTCTCCATTATCAATATAGACATTCCCATCACCAAAAGGAAGACCCCCTTCGCTGGCAAGTACCTGGTCAAGAAATTGTGCCCATTGCTTTTTTTGACCCACAATTATTGTATATTTATCTTCGAATCCTCCTCCCCCGCTCCCCGCCTTCCCGATCCTCTTCTCCGCAAGAAGCGTCGAAACACCCTTATCACTCGTATAAACGACAGAAACGACACCAACCTTCTCAGTTCCCGAATCCCATCTCAGTGTTATGCCGGGACCAAAATCCCGTGTTCCCCCGAACGCTGCCGTTTTGTCCGCACCGTCGACGAGGATCTTATATGATCCTGCGGGGAGTTCCGCTCCATTCAGATGCGTGACCGTAATGATATTTCCCTGACTTCCGATAGATATCCCAAGGATCGGCGCCGGCTCTGCCATACCAAACCCCATCAGGATCGCTCCGATAATGCCGACAAGGACGACCGTGAGGGCAACGAGCAAAATCGTTCCGATCACCGGAGATACGGCGTCTCCCTTCCGGGATTCTGGAATATCCATAGTAAAATATACATGAACTCACTAGTATATTAATTATCTCTGGAGGAAAACTCCGAACATATTTCAGGCATTTGAGAAGAAAATCCTCCAAGACATTCTTCGAGAAATAGTATTATCATCTACTCTCGCCCAATGAATCATTATTATGGATGATGTTCCGGGTGAATTAACCGATGAAGAAATTCTAAAGCGTGCTGAGGATATCAAAAAAACTCAGGAAGCTAAAAAGGCTGAAGAGCTCAAACGAGCCGAAGAAATAAAAAAGGCCGAAGAAGCGAAGAAAGCTGAAGAGCTCAAGCGTGCCGATGAAATAAAAAAAGCCGAGGAAGCCAAAAAGGCTGAGGAGCTTAAGAAAGCTGAAGTGCTCGTAAACGAAGAACAGGCCAGAAAGGCTGCAGAAGCCAAAAAAGCTCAGGATGCGGAAAAAGCTTCCAATCTCGAAAAAGAAGTTGCCCGTCTTGCAGCGGAAAAAGCCGCGGCAGAAGAAGCTGCAAAGAAAGCCGCGGCAGAAGAAGCTGCAAAGAAAGCTGCTGCAAAAGATGAACAAAAACCAAAGAAATCCCACAAAGGTCTCAAGATCTTCGGGATCCTTCTTCTTCTCCTGATCATCTTTGCAGGAGTTGTGGTCATCTCGGCAGATGTGACGATAACCGCCGGAACCGACAAAAGCTACGGGTATGACACCACCTACAACGTCTGGATCCCGCTTGACAAAGAACTCAACATCGGCGGCTACAAAGTCATTGCCCTCTCTCCCTCGTCAGGCAGCATCATGATGATCTCCCTTGGCGGCGTGACCTATCCGCTTACAGTCAATTACGTGACCTATGTTCCCGATCAGATCGCTACACTGACCATCTTCTGGGGCAAAGTAACGGTGATGAAACTCCAGTATGAGGTCGCCCTCACCTACCTTGGCAACACGAACAACAACGAAGCAGCGTTTAGAATGCTGATCTCCAGCGACCGGCAGCTGCCGGAGTTCATAATAACTTTCTTCCTCTCGTCAAGCGGGGTGAAGGTCCAGTCAATTTAATGAAGATGACAACAAAACTCCTGGTGCTTGGCATCCTGGAAAAAAATCCCGGGAAATATGTCTCCGGTGAGCAGATAGCAGCAGAGCTTTCTCTTTCAAGGACCGCGGTCTGGAAAGCGGTCCGCACCCTGCAGAGTGAAGGCTATTGTATATCTGCCGTGTCCAACAAGGGGTATCTTCTGGAAAATGCGGATGTTCTTTCAGCTGAAGGCATTCGGTCCAGGCTTCTGCCGAAGTATGGCGACACGGTCGTCATCGTTAAGACCTCGACTGAATCGACGAACATCGACGCAAAAGTTCTGGCCGCCGCCGGAGCAAAACACGGGACGGTGATCCTTTCCGAAGAACAGACCTCCGGCTGCGGGAGGTATGGGAAATCCTTTTACTCTCCCAAAGGGACCGGCATCTATCTAAGCATCATCGCCCGGCTCGGCATTTCCTTTTCGGACGCGGTCATGATAACGACCGCGGCAGGCGTTGCCGTGTGCAGATCGATCGAATCCGTTTCGGATCTTGAACCGAAGATCAAATGGGTCAACGATATTTTTCTGAACGGAAAAAAGATCTGCGGGATAGGCACCGAGGCCGTCAGCAGTATCGAGTCGGGAACTCTTGAGTCGGTGATCGTCGGAGTCGGGGTGAACTTCAAAACATCCGAGTTTCCCGAGGATCTGAAGGACATCGCGGGTCCGCTGTTTCAGAAGGATTTCCCGCTCACCAGAAATGCGTTCGCCGCGATTCTGATCAATCATCTGCTGGAAATGTTTGATTCTCTTCCGGAGAAAAACTTCATCGATGAGTACCGGTCAAGGTCGCTCATTCTTGGAAAAGAGATCATGTTCCTTGAAAAAAATCTCTGGCATTCTGCCAGGGCGGTTGAGATCGATGACAAGGGCGGGCTGGTCGTTGAGACCGGCGGAAAAACCAGGACCCTGACCTCAGGCGAGGTCAGTGTTCGTATTTAGACAAAGAACTGCAGGATCACTGTCGGCATAAGCGCCAGATACAGCAGGCCAAGAGATACCGCAATAACAATGCCGAAGATGACAGGGTTCCATCTTAAAATCTTTTTTCCGTCAAGAGGTCCGACCGGGAGCATGTTGAAGAATGCGAGCATCGCATTCACCTGGAAGCCGATCATTCCAAGATAGAACAAAAAGCCCGGCAGGGTGAAGAGGACCATCCCTGACGAAGGTGTCATCAGAAATCCGATGATCATGATGATGAGGAACGGGATGATCAGTACAAGATTCGTCAGAGGGCCGGCAACGGAGATAAGTCCGTTCTCTTTTTTGGTCATCTCACGGCCGGCTGTGTTGATCATCGTCGCTCCGGGCGCGGCAAAGACGATGCCCGTTATTGCCGCGATAACGACCGCGATGATCAGCATCTGGGTGCTTTTTCGAAACTCTGCCCAGTAGCCGAACTTCATGGCGGTGAATTTGTGGGCAAGCTCGTGAAGAACGAAGGAGAGTCCGACCGCGATCAGGGCTACGAGGAAGGTTATCAGCAGTCCCTCGACGGTTATTTTCTGGTACTCGGTGATCAGTGCAAATCCGCCGTTGATGCCGAGCGTGAAGGCGACACCGAGGACGAGCCAGGCGATCAGAAGATCTTTTCTTTCGAAAGGCGAGATTTTATCTAAAAGACTCATTTATTCACCACATCCTGCACGGACACATTCCTCAAGAGTGCCTAAAAGCGGCGTCGCTTTGCACATTCCCGGAAGGTACGTGAATGCTTTTCCGGAGTTCGTCATAACGACTCCGGCTTTATCCATCAGCGGCGAGACGACCATACAGGTGTCGGGGACGATTTTTGCACCGCTGCTGAGGATCTTATTACACAGATCCGGGTGTTTTGCTCTCAGCTCTTCTGCGGCAAAAATATAGAACGGCAGAACCACTCTCTTATTTTCCAGAAGCGAGGCCAGCTCTTCGAGTTCGTCTTCAGAGAGGTGAGGACATCCGAGAGCTATCACGTCCGGTTCCAGACTGCCGAACAGTTCTTCGATCTCGGCCGTTTCGATCTCGATGACTTCGCGGTCATCCTCTTCGATGTGTTTTTTGAAGAAGGGGAAGCGGGTTTCAGGGGTGATCTCGTTTACGTGGTACAAAGCGACTGCTCCGCTTGCGGCCATGGCTGCTCCAAGGCTTTTGAGCATGTCCCTGTTTGGCCTGATCCCGGTAAAAAACGGGATCCGGTTTCCGGAAATGGCGCCGGCGATGATGCCGAGCGCCCCGTAATGGGCGGCCGTCCATGATTTCGCTGCTGCGGGATCGTCGATATGGAAATCGATCTGGGGAACACGGTTTTTGACGATGTGAAGGCCGTAGTAGGGCGTCTTTCCTGTAAGGGCGGACGCGAGAGCTGAGGGACCGCCCTCCCGGTTGGTCCTTGCCCCGAGAACGGAGTTCACATAGCTGACGGCCGAGGACTCCGACCATGCGAGGTGGTCGCCCCGTTGGATGATGTTGAAGTAGTACGGCGTGCAGGTGCAGGTCAAACGGATACCGAGCCGTGCATATGCGGCGTTCACCTCAAGCTGTTTTTTTGCGAATGCGTCCGGGATCCCAAGGTTCTGCCACTCGTCACGCGGCATGCCGATCGGGTTCAGAAATGACGGAACAACTGCTTTTCCCGAGAGAGTGTTGAGCCAGGAAAGGCCGGCATCTCCGATCGTTTTAAATGAGGCGCCGGAGACCTGAACACTTTTTACTTCGATGAACTTCTCCGCCTCGTAGATCTTTCCAAGAGCCAGGAGGATCTCCATCATTTTCTGTTTGGTCTCGCCGTATTCTCCGTTCAGCAGCGCCTGATCATATTTGTCTAGTTCCATTTTTCACTTCCTTAGTATTCAATCCCATTCAGCACGGATAAACTCATCTTCTTGACCAAGAGGAATGGTCGCATCCACGCCGGCTTTTACATTCATGCCGTCTCCTATCCTGCAGGGATCGAGGGACGATCCCCTGACGCCTGATATGATCATGACATCCGTGTCTGCCCGGACGCGTGTTGCGATCGCAAACTCGACGTCTGTTGGGTCGTAGATGTTGATGTCTTCATCCACGATGACGACATGTTTGAGCGAGGTGTGCGCGGCAAACGCTGCCATGATGGCATTTTTTCCGTCTCCGTCCGTCATCTTTTTGATCTGGACGACCGCATGGAAGTATCCCGCTCCCCCGGGGGTTAAGTAGACGTCTTTTACGTTCGTTACTCCCGCGACCGCCTGATAGATCCTTGGTTCATAGGGAGCTCCCATGAGCATTTTGTGTTCGGCGCCGGCGGGAACGATCCCGTGATAGATGAAGTCAGGTTTTGTGTGCATGCCGATGATCTCAAGGACGGGCTGCATCCGGATCGGATCGTAGGTGCCGCTGATGTCGACGAACGGTCCCTCTTCATGGAGTTCTTCGGTCAGGTATCCGTAGAGAACGATCTCCGCGTCGGGAACTTTGATCCCGTTTGGACAGGTGAAAAGATCCAGCTCTTTTCCCAGGATCTCGGCAGCGTACTGCATCTCTTTTCCCTCGGGAACGCGGGTGGATGCGGCAAAGGTGACGGCGGGATGCGGCCCGATCACTATTGCGACCGGGAGTTTTTTTCCTTCGGAAAATGCCTGTTTCATCAGTTTGTAGGTGTGACGTCCTTCGACGATCCTGCCGATCAGATGAGTTTCGTCCAGGACCTGCAGGCGGTGGATCGAGGCATTGGCGACCCCGTTCCATTCTGAAAACACGATCCCCGAGGTCAGATATTTTCCGGCATCCTTCGGGAAATGCTTCATGATCGGGATCTTTGCAAGGTCGGCCTTTTCGAACTGAAGGACCCCTGCATCCCGGGTTTTTCCCGCATAGGTGCAGGCGGCGAGTGTTTTTACGAGTCTTTCCTTTGGGATGTGGAGCGCGACCGAAAGGGAATCCCGGTCGAAGATGGTGTTCATCACACAGCGGTGACCGTCCATATCAGAAAACTCAAGCATCTTTTTTGTCTGAAAGGCAAGTTTCGGGGCTTCGTATATGGAAGAGACCGGATAAGTGATCTCTTCGACAAGCCCTGCTGTTTTCATCTGCTGAATAAAATGTCTCATTATTTCCACCGTGTTCCAATGGCGTGTTCGATCCCGAGGTGATCGAGTATCCGTGCGGCGATCATATCTGCAAGTTCATCGAGAGTTTTCGGCTGTGTGTAGAGCGGCGGAGACGCCGGAAGGATCAATGCCCCGGCATCATGGACTGCAAGCATGTTGACGAGATGGACCCGCGAGTACGGGGTCTCCCGCGGAACAAGGATGAGGGGCCTTCTCTCTTTGAGACAGACATCAGCGGCTCTCGCGATCAATGTTGTGGAGTAGCCGTTTGCGATCTGGGCAAGGCTTTTCATACTGCAGGGCACGATGACCATCGCATCGAACCGAAACGATCCGCTGGCGATTCCTGCTTCCAGATCACAGTTCTCCTCGTAATGTACCGGGTATCCGGAGAGATCGACCTCTTCGAGTCCGGCGACGGTACGGGCGGTATCCGAGATGATGAGAAAAACTTCGGCATCCGCTTTCGTGAGCGCCTCAAGCAGCCGTTTTGCATACAGTATCCCCGAGGCTCCGGTCACCCCGACAACGATCCTCTTCATAACTATACTATAGTACCTGGGAGTTTATCTTGTTTTGTTGCCCGGCGCAGGGAAAGGACCTCTCTTGCCGCGTCGCCTGCTTTGTCAAGGATATCTGCCGGGGCATACACCCCGAGCCTCCACTGACCCTGACGGGTGGCATTCATCATCGACAGCAGCGGGATGATCTCTTCAAAGGCGACCAGATCATGCCGGTTTTGTACCTGGACCCTCATCTTCATCTCTTTTCGGACAGGAGGGATGTCGAGGATGATCTTTTCTTCAGGTACGCCGGCGGTCTCTGCGATCGCCCTCCGCATCCGGTTCTTCTCTTCCGGGCGAAGGCCTGAGAGTCTGTCCATGTCCAGCTGTTCCCTGCCGGTGTACACCGCCCGTTTGTAGAGGTCTCTTCTCCTTATCCTGTGCATGATCTCCCGGGAGACCGGCGAAGGCGAGTTCATGAGAAGGGTCGTTCCTGCAATATCATCCATTCTCATAAAGGAGTCGGGGGTGCTGCCGGCAAAATGACTTCTTCCGGCAAGCAGAAACATCTCCTCTGCGATCCTTCCGACATGATGATAATAGACCGAAGGGCCCATGAGTGTTCGTGCAATAAGGAGCGATTCGGCGGCCGCGATACCTGATTCTTTGACGGCAAGCCCGTCTTTTGTCAGAACAAGGGATTGGATGAGCCTTCCTGCGTCCGGATTTCCGTAAGGGACCCCGGTGTAGTGTGCGTCGCGCAGAAGATAGTCCATCCGGTCGACATCAAGGTCCCCGTGTATTATATCGGCGAGACGATGGTTGCCGGCTACGATGTCTGCGATCTCTTTTGGTTCGGTCCCGTTTTCTTTCAGAATCCCGGCAATATCCGGATCGGCGAGCAGGGGGTAAATCTCATCGTGGGAGAAGGGTCCGTACTCTGCCCGAAGTCGTTCACTCGCATGGGAAAAAGGTCCGTGACCGATGTCATGGAGAAGAGCTGCCGTGCAGACGAGGAGTGTGTCCTCTGCCGGGAGGTCCAGCTGTCTGGACAGGAGCGAGGCGAGATGCATCGTGCCGAGGGAGTGTTCGAACCGGGTGTGGTTCGCTCCCGGATAGACGAGGTAGATGAATCCGAGCTGTTTGATGTATCTGAGCCGCTGGACCGTTTCCGTGTCTAACAGGGGTACGAGGGGGGTTGGGACTTCAATATAGCCGTGGACCGGGTCTTTGATCTGTTTCGGCATTTATTCGGAAATGCCCAGCTTGTTTTTCAGATCGGCCGGATCTTTGCCTCCGTCGCTGAACGTGATGACGGATGTGCGTTCTTTTATGATCCTGCCGTCTTCTATCGTATAGATGACAGCATATTTTGCATCTCCGTAGTAGACCCGGATCAGTGATTCTGCGCCGATGTAGTCCCCTTCTTCAGTTTTGATGACAGATATCTCTGTTCCGTCGGCAGCCGTCACTTGAATGAGTTCGACGCCGAACCACTCCTCCAGGGTCGCTGCCTGCCGCTCGAAGGCGTTTGTATTGCCAATCCCGGAAAATCCGAGGGCTATACCCGTGCTGACCGCACAGACTGCCAGAATGACCGCGATAATTTTCAGATATTTCTCCATGAGTAGAGTATTCGGGGTAGAAGGTAATGAATTTTTATATGAAAATGAGAAGGAGCATGCCGATCGCCGCACATATCCCTGTACACCATTGAATCGTTCTTATGATCGATCTCCCTCCTTCGGCGAGGGTCTGTTCAGGATAGCCGATCTGATAGACGCCGGGTTTTTCAAACATGATGCCGCATCCGCCGGCGATAAGACTCATGGGGATGCCGCCGTTGAAACCCGGCCGCAGTTTCCGGTCGTGTTTGAAGATATACCATGCCTGTTTGATCCTTCCTTTCAAAAGGAAGATGAGGAGGAGGGCCGCTCCGGTGATGCGTGCAGGAACGAAGGCGAGGATGTCGTCCATTCTCGCGGGGAACCAGCCAAGACGGATCCGCTCGTCTTTGTAGCCAAGCATGGCGTCCATGGTGTTGGCCGACCGAAACAGTACTGCGCCGATGATCCCCATGCCGAAGAGGAGTTCAAAGACCACGAACCAGAAGAGCGGGGCGATGATACTGTCGACCAGGTTTTCCGCAGCGGATTCGTAGGCGCCTGATCGTATCTGCTCGAAGGAGAGGGTTTTTGTGTCCCGGCTGACGAGATACTGAACGGCTTTTCTCCCCTCCTCCTCACCCTGTTCCAGCGCAGTTTCGACGGCTCCGACATGTTCTTCGAGCGAGCGCCAGCCGATGCAGAATGCAAGGACGACGGCCGAGAAGGGGAGGGATACATACCACGGCGTATACTGGAGGATGAGAAGACAGGGAAGGATCGCTACACTTACCGTCAGCAGCCAGCCGCAGATCCCGATGAATCGTTCGATTTTTGGGGAGTAGTAGTTTGTGCGGCCCCACAGACCGATGAATCTTCCGATCAGAGCTACCGGATGAAAATTGGAACGCGGATCACCGATCAGACGGTCGATGACCAGTCCGAAAAAAAGTATTACTGCACCGATCGCCATGTAATGATGATCCCGGCAAGCATGATGATGTAGAGGATCACTGCCATGACTGTGGTGTTGACCGCCGCAGGTGCCTGTATCCAGAAGATGAGAACGATGAAGCCGAGGATCGGTGCGATGAGGTTGATCAGGGTCACACTCCACCCCATCTTCGACAGAGGGTCGCGCCTGGCTGGTTTTTGTACCGGTTCGGTGCAGACGGGTTCTGTTTTTTCTTCAAGTTCGGGGAGGATGACGTTGACCGTGAAGCCGGAACGCCTCATGCCGTATCCTGAGATGACCTGCACCTCGAAACTGCCGGGGTTTGCTGTAGGAAGGATGTCGAGTTTGATCTCGGATTCTGCCTCGACATAGAGGTTCTCATACGTGAAATTGGTGTATGCCGATCCTTCGGTCCGAAGCGTGGCGTGGGTCGGGGCACCGAAGTTTACGATCCTTATGTGGAGCGGGGTCCCCACACTGACCTCGACAGAGTCGGCGGATACTTCGAGTGAGTTTATTCCGAGACGGTTCAACTGGACTTCAACAATTGGCATTTTTGGTTACCTCTGATCTTCGGGAAGGAGGTTGGCGATCCCTGAGGAGATCGGATATACCCGTTTGCATGAAGTGCAGGTCAGGAGTCCTTCCATTATTTCTGTATCATTACCCTCCATCTCTGTAAGCATAAACTTTCCCTTGCATACGGGGCAGCAGATGATGTCAAGTATCCGGCGTTTCATGTATTACAGCTCTGATCTGATGTCGATGATATGTGACTGGTCGGGTCCGGTGGAGATGATGCCGACGGGTTTTCCGGTGTCGGCTTCGATTCTTTCGATGAAGGCGAGGACTTTCGGGGTGAGTTTTGCGTATTCGGTTGCGCCGTAAACGGATTCGTCGACATGGTCGACTCCGGTGATGGCGATCGTTGTGCAGCCGTTGATCATGGCTGAGTAGCGTGCCATTTTGCCGTCCCACATGCCGATGCGGCGTTCTCTGTGGGTGACGGCGCCGAATTCCTGGATCCCGAGAGCGATGGATTCATCGTGGGTGAGTTCGGTGGGGAAGGGTCCTTCGCCGACTCTTGTCGGAAACGCTTTGAAGACAACTACGACGTCGTCGATGTTGGTCGGTCCGACGCCGACGTCAGCGGCCATCTGGGAGGCGGAGGTGTCTTTGCTGGTGACGAAGGGGTAGTTTCCGTAGTAGAGGGAGATGCCAAAACCCTGTGTTCCTTCGATCAGGACGGATTCACCTTTTTCAATGGCGTCGTTGACGTTTTGGGCGACGTCTGTTATGTAGGGCGCGAGTTCGGGAACGTCGCGTGCAAGACGGCCTTTTCTCATGACGCGGTCGGAGTTTGCAGGTCCGCATCCGGAGCCGGTGGATCCGACGGTTTTTGCGAGGTGGGGGTCTTTTTTGTCGAGAAGGATGTGTTCTTCTTCGATGATCCCGCAGCGGCTGTCGATCCTGGTCCTGCCGGCGCATTTGAGGATGTCAAGTTCGTGGGCAAATACTCTGGGGTCAACGAGCACTCCGCTTCCGATCATGAGTTCCGCTTTGGGGTAGAGGAATCCTGAGGGGATCATGCGGACGACATATTTCTGATTTAGTACATTTATGGTGTGTCCTGCATTGGGTCCTACCCCTCCGCGGGCAATGATGGTTGCTTGGTCTTTTTGCGCAATGTGGGCGACGATTTTCCCTTTCCCTTCGTCGCCAAAAAAGCCGCCGACTATGATCGTACTTGGCATGTTTATCGATTATTATTGGATGCAGTTAGTGATAAGGACTTGGGTCCCTGGGTTGGCGACGAAGTCGCCGACCTAAGGTGAGCAAACCGAAGGTTTGCGATTCCGGGTTATGATCATATTAAGAATATCTGAGATAAATCCATTTGCGTCCGAAAAGTTCTCGCATCCCGTTCTAATTCGCCCGGCTCTTATGTTCTGGTTTCCAATTCTCTATTGAATCAGCGAGAATCCAGATCTCACATCTTTACACTAATATAATATAGTGCACTTCCGCTCTCATTTATGCAAATGACGTATTGTCACCAACACGAATCCGTTGTTTGTCGAAACACTTTCGGCGTTTTCTTCGCCGAAAAAGCTGTGTTTGTCAGTGTGCGTGTCCGCTCTTTTGTCCGGGCGTTTCGCCGGAAATGCCTTGTAATGGGGCCCCTGACCACAAAGTCTATTATATTACATAATCAAATATCAAAGCATATTCCGTTGATCGGAGTATGACCCTTGCAGAATGCTTATTCGACACATGTCGAATATCACGTATCGCATGTCAAACATGCACAACCAAATTTACAATCCTAATTTAGGAGGAATTGAAATTGAAAACAACTAAAATTATGGGAGCAATCCTTGCAGTTTTCCTTGCACTGGCACTCTTTGCCGGAGCAGGTGCTGCAGTAGATTATAAGGTTCCCGTATATGGTGAGTGGCAGTACGCTCCCACTACCTTGACGCTCACAGCTGCTAATGGCGGTCCAAACACTATTGCCGTTGCTACTGGTGATGTACTTTACCCGACAACCATTGCAGGTTTCACTGGTGTGTACAATCCAACAGCATCTGCTGCTGTACTCGGGACGTACACGGTCACTCTTGCAGGTACATATGCAGTAGGTGACACAGTCACAATTACTGCAGGTGCTGTTACGAAGACCTATACTGCTATCGCGGCGGACACCCCAACCACGATCGCTGCTAGGATTGTAGCAGCATCCGGAGTTGACTTTCCATTATGGACAGTTACTAATGTAGCTGGTGTATTAACCTTTACTCAGGTTGCTCCAACATATGGACTTACTGTTAGCTCTGCATCTGTAGTATCAGCTGCAGGTACCGTTGCTCTTGCTGAAACAGCAAAAGGTGCTCCCGCAGTTGCAGCGATAGATACATTCTTCATCTACAAACCATCGACCACTCTTGCTCTTTATCTTGCAGGAACAGGTACCTCATTAGATGGTAAGAAGGTTGTTGCCGGTGATGTGAATCTTGATTTCGTTGTTACTTCAACTGAAGCAAGATATGCATACACTATCTATGATAATTACGGTACCAAAGTTACACGTTTCGGAGCAACTGCGCTTGCAGCTAATGTAAATAACCTTGGCATCCCAACAACTGGTATGAGCGGAACCTGGAAGGTCTATGCAGAAGCAACAACCCTTTCCAAGTATGCAGAAACCAGCTACAAGAGATCCAACACTGTCACAGTAGACTTTGGCGCATCTCCAACCCTTGCAATCTCCGTAGACAAAGATTCCGTTGTTCGTTCTGATGCAGTTATCGTAACCGTAACCGGAAAGGCAAACACTGTTTACAGAGTTGAGATCCTGAATGGCGGTGCAACTACACCGGTATTTAACCCAATTCAGTCTGGTGTTACGTACCTTACCGCTTGGGATGTCACAAAGACGACCGGTTCCGACGGCAAAATGACCCTTGAGATCACAACTAATGTTGCTGATGTCAAGTCATACACTGTCAAAGTTTATGACCCGGCATTAGTCGAAGACAAGACTGTCAAATTCAAGGTTGAGAAGGGAGTTGTTACCATCGGTTCTAGTGTAAACTCAGTTTATATCGGTGAGAGTGTTACCTTTGAAGGTACCAACACTGATCAGACTGATGTGGTCCTGACCATTAGAGGAGTTAACTTCCCCGAAGCATTCCTTGCAAAAACAACTGCAACGGACGATGCATGGGATCAGAAGTGGGCAACCCTCAATTCCAAGCTCGACACTGGTGCATACACCATTAAAGCATACGCTGTAAGTACAGTTACCGCTGCACTCTTTGTCGGACCCCAGTACACACCACTTACTGCAGCACAGATTACTGCACTTACTGGTGCTGAGTATGGCTCCACCTCTATTGTACTGAAACAGCCTTTCCTGTCTGTCAACACTCCGTCAACTACGGTTGCACAAGGTGACAAGATCACCATTACCGGACAGGCAGAGGGCGTCCCAGCTGGACTCCAGTATTACATCTTTGGACAGAATTTATTCCGTCAGGGAGTTATCACTGTGGAAGATGACGGCTCCTTTGAACAAGAGTTAGACACAGGTGTGACCGGCCTCAACTTAGGTACAGGTCAGTACTTTGTTGTTGTTCAGCACCCGATGTATGATGGAAAGTTCAACATTGGTCCAAATGCTGCAGCATATGGTGGTAAAGCCGCTCCCGCAGCTGGATCATGGAACATCTGGCAGAACACCGAACTCGCGTTCGATGACCCAGCAGGTGCCGCAGCTCCAATCTCTGGTTTAAGTCTCCTCTTTAACACTGCGGAACGTCAGAGTTCCAACGCAGCAGAAGCACTGTGTCAGGCACTTGATGATCAGAACATTGATGATATCTATGTGAAACTCACCTTTATCGTCTCTCAGCCGCTTTTCACTATGAACGCTGTTGCTGACCAGACCAAAGGATCTACATTCAAAGTCACAGGTACTACCAATGTTGTTGCTGGAGAAGTAATGGTTGAGCTTACCTCAACTGCATTCCAGGCAGTAGACAAGACCTCGACCTCTTCCTCTGCATATGCAATTGGCACTGCAAAGGTCACTGTTGGCAGTGATGGTGTAAACACCTGGTCAGTTACTATTGACGCAACTAACCTTGCTGTCGATGAGTACTCTATCCTCTCAACCCTTACACCAGACTCCGGCAATGCAATGACCGCATCCGATATCATGCATATCGTCGAAGCAAAGCCAACCGCAACCGCAACTGCAACCGCAACTGCAACTGCAACTGCAACCGCAACTGCAACCCCGACCAAGACCCCCGGCTTTGGTGCATTCCTTGCACTCGCCGGCCTTGGCGCTGTCGCAGTTCTTGTCCTCCGCCGCGACTAAGTTCTTCCTAGAAGAATTTTAACGGCTAAGACAGATTTGTGTCCCACCCGGGGCACAAATCCCCTAATTTTCCGAACAGGCTTTTTTTAATTTAGCATCTATTTTCACAATTTTACCGACTCAGTGGGTCTTCTATCCCGTTTGCATTTTTTCTATCTTCTGCCGGTATCTCACTAATTTTTGCAGATATTCTGGTAATGGAAGTATACAGCTGGAACCCTTAATGGAATCAAACAAAAATATCCCATAAACAGAATCGAGTCTATTGACTCAGTTTAACATAAATAGGATTTACGCGGTGTTGTGATCTTGAACGAGACAAACTGACGTACTTATGAGATGCACTTCGATTTCGTGTATGGCATCCATCGGGACCGTTTGGGCAAATCCGATTCTGGGAGCAAGCCAAAGGCTTGCGGGATTCAAGCGAGGGCTGCAAGCCCGAAGTGGAGAGCAAAGCGAAGCTTTGAGGTTCGTGCCGATTCAAGCGAGCGAAGCGAGTCGGAGAGCAAACTGAAAGTTTGCGAACGCGGTTGGTTTTTCTCTTGTGTCCAGTTGAATGCCGTACACGAAATCGAAGTGCATCTCATAAGTACGTCAGTTTGTCTCGTTCAGGATAATAACACCGCATTACTCCAATTTAAAATGAGTAAAACATCCGGGATCTTCTGTCATGATCTCTCAAAGCGCTTTATGGGTGACGTCATCCGTCATCCGTCAGTTGTCATCCGTCACAGAGAATTCGCAAAAAGAGATGCAGCAAAAGATTTCGAGCCATCCTCTCTCCCTGAGAGATTAAGCTGCCATAATCCTCTTTTATTATTTATTTGTTTCTTAATCTATATATAGTTGATTCAAAATCAGAAAAATAAAAACAGCGGAGTCACTATATTTCTCGTTGGCAGCATTGACGGATGACGGATGACGGATGATTGATGACGGATGATGTCACACTACTATCAGCTGAAGCAGCTCTTTTGGGGCAGCCCGCATGCGCAAGTCATGTTCGATCGCTTTCGCTCCCTCCCTGACTTGCTTAGCTAAGGGCGAGCCTTTCGGCTCACCCCGCACTCGCAAATCAAAGATTTGCTCGGTTAAGGTCGGCCGCTTTCAGCGTCCAACCCACAACACAAAAATCCTTATCCTTTCCCGACCTAAAGAGAATCATTATGAACCTCATCCTTGATATGATCGACATATCAACTCCTGTTATCCTTCTCAACGACACCGACGCCCGGCAGATCGGTGTCCTTGAAGGTGACCGTGTCACCATTACCCGCATAAAATCCAAACACACCATCACCGCACCCGTCTCCATCACCAAAACCCTCACCAGCCAGGGAGCCGCCACCGTTTCTTACGGGACCAACGAGGCGCTCGAAGCAGAAATCGGCGATGAGATCGAGATCCGCGCTGCTGCTCGTCCCGCCTCCATCGCCTTCATTCGAAAGAAAATGGACGGAGGCAAATTCACCCGTGAAGAAACGGCATCGATCATCTCCGACATGTCTTCCAACGTCCTCTCCCCCTCCGAAATCACCGCCTACATCACCGCCGCCTACATCAACGGACTCGACATGGACGAAGTCGAATACCTCACCCGGGAAATGGTCGCCTCAGGCGAACAGATCACTTTCTCGAAAAAACCCGTCGTCGACAAACACTCCATCGGCGGTGTTCCCGGAAACAAAATCACCCTCCTTGTTGTTCCAGTCATCGCCTCAGCCGGTCTCCTCATCCCAAAAACCAGCTCGCGTGCCATCACCGGAGCCGGAGGGACCGCCGACCTCATGGAAGCTCTCGCTCCGGTCGCCTTCACGGCAGCTGAAATCAAAAAAATGACCGAAAAAGCCGGCGGCGTCATCGTCTGGGGCGGAGCAACAAACATTGCCCCGGCAGACGACATGATCGTCACCTATGAATATCCGCTCAAAATCGACGCCAGAGGTCAGATGCTTGCAAGCATCATGGCAAAAAAACTGGCCGTCGGCTCAGACACCTGCGTGATCGACATCCCTATTGGCCCCGGCACAAAAATTGCCGATGAACTGGAAGGACGTGTCATTGCAAACGAACTCATCACCCTGGGCAGTCGTCTCGGGATCAGAGTAGAATGTGCCGTCACCTATGGCGGATCCCCGATTGGAAGAAACATCGGCGTCAACCTCGAAGTCTCCGAAGCCCTCAGCATACTCGAAGGAAAACGCGGGGCCAACTCCCTTGTCCAGAAAAGCGTCGCCATCGCCGGCATCGCGCTTGAAATGACCGGAAAAACCGGCTCAGGGACCGGCTCGGATGCCGCCTACGACCTGATCAAAAAAGGAAAAGCCCTCAAAAAAATGCTCGACATCATCGAGATCCAGGGCGGCGATTCCAAAGTCAAATCGACCGACTTCCCTACAGGCGAACACACCTTTGTTGTTCCTGCAGCTTCAGACGGCTACGTCGTCTCCATCAAAAACCAGGCACTCATCAGCATTGCCCGGGCCGCCGGCTCTCCCGTGGATCACGGCGCCGGTCTCCACCTCCACAAAAAACCAGGAGAATATGTCAAACGCGGGGAACCTCTCCTCACCATCTATGCTGAACGCGGATGGCGTCTTACCCGGGCCATCGAAGAAGCAAGAACCACGTACCCTGTCCTTGTCGAAGGCATGCTCCTTGAAAGGATCTCAAGCAACCGATGAACTAATGGGAGTTGACCGCAAAAGATGAATACAATGATAAAGCGTATCCTTGCAGTAGTACTTCTCCTCCTTTTTTTCTGCGGGTCCGTCTCCGCCGTCTCCACTACCCTTACGGTAAATGTGTTTGACAACAATGCAAACTACGATCCAGTCACCGGAGCAAGCGTCGTCATTACAAAAGGAACGGTCACGAACACCCTCTACACCAATGTCAACGGGGCTGCCCAGTTCTCCGAAGTTGAATACGGCGGGGTATACACCCTCTCGGTTTTCAAATCAGGCTACATCTCCCAGACAAAAACCATCACCATCAGCACGATGCCCAGAAGCGAGTCTGTGTATCTCGTCTCGGAAACACCCGTCTCCATAAAAATCACCGATGAAAACGGCGCTGCGGTCCCCGGAGCGGTAATATGCATAGACGGAAAAGAGGTTGGCACAACCAACAGCGCAGGACTGCTGCATGTCGGCATCGGAAAAGGAGCGTATCATCTGATAACCGTCAGTGCCGGATCATTTGATCCCTACAGCTCATCCCAGTATATCGGCACAGACCAGACCTCGCTGACGATCCCTCTCGCCACCTCCAGATTAACGCCGCTGATCCTCATCTATAACGAAGATAAACTCCCCGTCTCCGGAGCAGCCGTCTATATCAATAAAAAGATCGCGGCTTACTCAGACGCCTACGGGCGTGCTCAGCTCCCCACCTGCACATCAGGAAACTATACACTGAAAATTGAAAAAGAAGGATACATTTCAAACGAACAGGAGCTTTATCTTACCTCTGCCGATCCTGACATCATCGTTGAACTTGCCTACTCAGTCGTCCCGCTCACTATTCTGGTGACCGCCCATGACAAACCGATCTCCGGAGCGATCGTCTACTTCGACAAAACGGCAGCCGGCCTCACCTCCGCCAACGGGACCTACACGACAACCGGCAAACCCGGGACCACACTCCTGCTCTCGGCATCCGCAGAGGGATACACCGGAAATGATCTCAGCTATGTTGTGCTTGCCAATACAGACAACAAAGTAACGCTCACCCTGTCAGAAAATCTTCCGACCACGTTCATCGGTATCGCAGCACTCGGCGTCATCATCCTCATCCTCATTTTGATCCTTGTCACCTCCGGCAAAAAACGCCGGACAAAAAAATCAGAAAAAGCCCGCTCCTCCTCATCGGGGAGAAGGGATTCTCTCTGATTTTTTCTATAAACATTATATCTTTGTAAGGGGAATAATACAAACAGACATACATGAGGGCGTTACTAATAGGAGTCGGGGGTGCCGGATGCCGGATCGTTGAAACGCTGGCACGTCAGGATGCCAAAAGCGGCGTGAAAAGCGTCCGCTCATATGCCTTCGACTCGGATCGTGACCTTATCAACCGGCTGACCGGGATCACGGCAGCCAACCGGACCGTGTTAACTCCCATCGACCCGGTAAAAGAGGTGTACGACCGCGGTGATGATTTTGATACCGGCCACCTTGCGAGCTGTTTTCAGGACGCCGGAGTTGACGAAGTCGACGCTATTTTTGTATGTGCCGGACTTGGCGGCAGGATGGCCGAACTCGTACCGGATTTCGTCGAACAGCTCAGCGCCGCATTTCCCGATCCGGTCTTTACCATCCTGACACTGCCCGGCAGAAACGAGGGGATCAAAGTCTCCGCCCGTGCTTCCGAAACCCTCAAAGCTATCCGTGCGGTCACGAGCGCCTCTCTTCTCTTCGACAACGAAACCTGGTATACAAAAATCACCGAGGATATCTCCCTCGCGGCTGAAAAGGATGCGGCAGTGTCCAAACCAACACTTGCACAGCTCTACGCCCGACTCAACGAAGATCTTGCTGCCAGAGTTGGTCTGCTTCTCCGTGCCGGCGAGTTCGGTATCAAAGGCATTGAATCGGCCGAAGTTGTCCTGGATGCCGGAGAGATCCTGAACACCCTCACAGGAATGGATCTCGTCGCCGTCGGCTATGCGGTGGAAAAACTTCCGACCGCCTGGTCAAGTTTCATGAAGAGACTGCGTGTCGAGGAGTATCTTCTCAACGAAGGTCATCTTCGGACCTCACGCATCGTGGAGCTTGCAAAAAAAGCGGTTTATGAAGAGGTCTCGGTTCCCTGCGACCTCACCTCTGCCGAAAAGGCCCTCATCCTCATATCCGGCCCCTCAAAGGAACTCTCCATGAAAGGGTTCCAGACGGTCCGCAAATGGATCGACCGCAGCATCAGGGGACTTGAGATGCGTGCCGGCGACTATCCGGTCAAATCCACGAAGTACGTCGGTGTCATCATCGTTCTTGCCGGGATAGAAAATGTGCCCCGGGTCGCTGAACTTGATGAGATATGGACGGTCTATGAAGCAGAGCAGAACAAAGTCTACGGTTTCGAAGAAATCGAAACGTCCGACATCCCTCTTTTGACAATGGCAAAGGACGAGATCATCTTCGAAGACGACCTGATCGATCTGGCAGACCTGCCCCGGGAATCGGATGGGTATGAAGAAAATGGTGATTTCATGGAATTTGAAGACGAGGATATTTTTGAAGAACGCATCGCAGTAGAACGGACGCCGGATCATGAGGACGATCTTTTTGAGATCGATCCGGTGATCATCCCGGCGAAAACGCCGGCAGCGCCCCTTCCAAAAAAACAATCTCCCAAGAAGAAGGATCCGCAGATCGCTGTCGGCGCTGCAAAAAAAGTACAAAAAATCGATACCGCCATCCCTCTTCCAAAACGTGATAAGAAGGAGGACAGTGTTCTTTCAGGAAAGGCAAACGTCGGCGGAAATGACAAACCCCGGGAGATGTACGGCGGCGGAAAAATATCAGCGGCTGGATCCGGGAAACGACCTGACAGATCTGAATCCGGAGTTCTGGAAGGTTCGGTAACGAAAATGGCATCTCAGCAGCGCCCAAAGGAAAAGGACGGGCAGATCAGGATGGCAGAGACCCGGCGTCCGAAGGAAACTGATGGTTATATCAAAATGGCCGATACCCAGCGTCCAAAAGATACCGGAGGTTCGATCAGGGCCGGAAGTAGCCAGCGGGCAAAGGATGACTCTGCAGATATTAAAATGTCAAAGACTAGGGCCGCAAAAGATGTTGACCAGCCGATCCGCGTTACCTCGATCCCTCTCCCCAAAAATATCGACGGAAAAATCGAAGCGAAGAAAAAGAAGCAGCTCTGAGTTCTTTCAATCTTCTATAATAAATCCCTCAGTTTTTTTCTCTTCGATCGGTTTATCACCCATATGGATGTGGATCGGGCATCCCTCCTCCGCATGTCCTCCGTTTTTGATCACCCAGGTGAGAAGCGGGATCAGCAGTTCCCGTAACTCCCATCCCGATACGGTCAGATAATATCTGACGGTCGGCGGTGTTGTCTCAAGCACCCTTCGGTCGATCAGCTCCTTTTCTTCAAGATCCCTGAGCGTCACCGAAAGTGTCTTTGAACTGACGTTGCCCAGTTCACGTTTCAGCTCATTGAATCCTGCACATCCTGAGTTTCCTATCACGGCGATGATCATGAGGGCCCATTTTTTACTGATCGTGTCCAGTATTCCGTGCATCGGGCAAAAACATATGGTCGTGTGTTCTGGTATCTTCGTTTTTTCACCTCTTACGTTAGTTCATGATATGATCCGTTCTGTAATAAAAGTAACACTAAGTTTCCAAACGAAACCTCGTCAGCCGGGTGGGTCCACATCGTCTGGAGCAGGAGTTCTTGCATGACATTATTTATCCAATAGTATATACTAAGATATAGTATTATGTTTGAGCAGAGAATATTTGAGACCGATTTTCGGACTGCTTTGTCTGAAGAACTTGACCGCCGTGGTCTAAGCATTCGTCAGCTCTCAGAAATGACCGGGATACCCGCGGTTACCTTGTATAAAATTGCATCCGGTGAACGTGATCCAAGGCTTTCTACCGTGAAAAAAATCGTTGCAGTTTTCTCTCCCCGCCACGGCAAATTCATAGCATTGATTGCGGCAAAGTTCCTTCTCGATGAGAACGAAGGGGTCAAGATCCAGGCAAACGGGACAGAGTACAGGATCAAAGGGTATGCGGCAAACTCTCTGGAAGACTGTCTTATCGTGGCCGTACGTGCGCGAAACGACGGGGCAGCCGGTATTATCTGTGCGCCGATCCTTGCCTCTCTTATCAAAAAAATGGTCGATGTTCCAGTCGCGATTCTGAAACCTGATATGCATGCAGTACTCGGAGCAGCTGAATCCATTGGAAAAAGACTCTAAAACAAGAACGCTGAGGGGGAGATTTGAACTCCCGAGAGACTTTCGCCTCACGGGCTTTCCAGGCCCGCGCCCTACCGCTAGACTACCTCAGCATAAAAACTAGCATAAAAGATGTGTTCTCTGTCTTTATTAACTTACTGAGTCGGGCCTGACGAACACCCGTGTCGATTTTGCGATCAGGCCTGGGCTCCCGCAGACGATTTTGTCCGAATCGAACAGAGAATCAGCGAGCGCGATGAGCCTTCCGCTTTGCGTGACCAGAGCAACACTTTGGCCGCGTGAGAATTTTTCCACTGATAACGCCCCGACGCCGGCGAGCATCGCTCCATTTGCTACGGCTTTTGCGGCGTTGTCTCTGATGACGATCTTGGGAATGTCTGAGATCGCCTGTTCCGGCGGCAGGATCATCGCCAATACTCTTTCTTTATCATCCAGCTCAACGGCATCACGGATCTCGTGAAGGGTGTGCGCCTCTTCAGAAGAAAAACCGCCGGATTTCGTTCTGCGCAGTTCTATCATCTGGCCCCCGCACCCGAGGACATTTCCGATATGGACGCAGACCGATCTGATATAGGTTCCCGCTTCGCAGCGGATCTTTAACAGAACCAGTCGGTCCTGCATGTCGAGAAGTTCGATTCTGTAGATCACCCGTATCCGAAGCGCACGCTTTACTGCCGAGCGTCTTGGCGGGCGCTGATACACTCTGCCGGTGAACTGCTTTACGACCTCCTCAACGCGCTCACGGGGAATATCTGCATGCAGGCGCATACATGCCACATACTCTTTTTCATGCTGAAGCAGAAGGGGGGCGAGCCGGACCGCTTTTCCAAGCATGACAACAAGGACGCCCGAGACCATCGGATCCAGCGTTCCTGAATGGCCGACATCGGATTTCAGCATTTTACCGACCCAGGCCGCAACCTGGTGGCTGGTGGGCCCCCGCGGTTTGTCGACCAGAATGACCCCGGTATATCCCATCAGTGACTCTCCGTCACCAGATAGGCATTCAAAGCTTTCAGGGTTCCTTCGATCGAACCGTCGCCTATTACGGCTGGGGCATCTCCCCCGTACATCATCTCGTGCGCCGTTTCGTCACCAATTGCCATCTGAATGATATTTTCCATTTTGGGAAGTATGGCCAGTCTGAATGCCACCGGGCTCGTGAATAAAATCGCGCCGACTCCTTTCAGGTCCATGACTTCATCTGTTTTCTCAACATCGTAGCATTTGTATTCAGCAGGTATGCCCCCTGCACGCTGTATGTCTGCGGAAAGTTTTGGATAGGTGTTTCCTGCTCTCGGTATCCCGATCTTTTTTCCCCGGATCCATCGATCAAGGTAGAGCACGAGATCCTTTGTGTAGAAAAACGGCAACATCTCTGCAGCGAGGCCGATATTATGAAGAATTTTTGCGGTTTGCGGTCCGTTCCCTATTATCCTGACCCTGGAGGCGATTTTCGGGTCGATACAGGGTCCGAGTTTTTCAGCGACATATGCATTCGGGAAAAAGACGGCATCGAACTTCTCCTCATTTGCAGCTTTGACGAACCGTCCGATGACCTCCATGTCTTTGACCGGTTTTATGGGTGATACAACCTTTGCCTTATGGTTGTATCTTTCACAAAGGGCAGCGTCCTCTAAAGCCCCCGTATGACGGGTTATGGCGATTAACATATATGAGATTATTTGACTGTTAGATTTAATAGTCGTTGTGTATAAATCACTAGTATGCTGGGTGTTATTGCCGGATTTTTCGCAGGTGTCATCTTTGGCGTCATCGCAGGTTTTGTTCCCGGTATCCATTCAAATACCTTCGCCGGGCTCCTCGCGGCAGGTTCAGTACCTCTTATCGTTGTATTCGGCGTCGATGGCATTTCTGTGATGATCGTGTCGATGATGGTGGTCTATACCTTTGCTGACATTCTTCCTTCAACCTTTTTGGGCGTTCCGGATCCTGATACCGTACTTTCCGTGCTTCCTGCCCACAACCTGTGTCTTATGGGAAACGGCGAGGAGGCGGTCAGAGTTTCTGCTCTTGGCAGTTTGTGGGGTTTTGTATTCTGTCTTCCGTTATTTTACTTATTTATGGTCTTTCTTCCCTCGGTCCAGGAGTATGTCGACTGGGGTGTGGGTCTTGTCATCCTGCTTGCAGCCGGACTCCTGATCGTATTCAGCAAAGCTCCTTCCTGGTCCTTTGCCGTTTTTCTTGTGTCCGGCCTTCTTGGCATATATGCAATGCGTTTTTCCTACTTCTCCTTCGGCCTCTTCGGCATAGGTGAGATCCTGCTCCCGCTGCTGACCGGTCTTTTCGGGATCCCGGTTCTTCTTACCTCAATGAAGGCTCTGTCCAAACCTGCTGAGCAGACATTTACCGGACTTATGATATCGCAGGGAGTGATCATGACTAACGGCATCAAAGGGGCAATTGCCGGAGCAATTGTCGGGTGGCTCCCCGGATTTTCAAGCGGGACCGCGAATGCTCTGCTTGCTGTCAGAAGAAGTTCGGAAAAAATGGATCCAAGAGAGTATCTTGTCTCAACATCTGCAGCGAATACGGCAAATGCTGTTTTGGGTCTTGCTGCTTTGTATGCATTGGGAAGGATGCGCTCGGGTGCTATGGTAACCCTTGCCTCTTTTGATCTTCCGTCGGTTTATCTGCTGGTCCTGGCAGCCGGCGCCGCTGCTTTGGCCGGTTATCGTGTCACAGTGTGTGCCTCGAAACTCAGCCGTGTGATCATGAGTCTGGATCAGAAGATCATTGCCCGGGCCGTATTGATATTTCTTGTAGGGATGACGGTGATTTTTTGCGGTCCCTTCGGAGTTCTGATCCTGCTATTATCCACGCTAGTCGGCCTTGTCCCTGGTATGGCCGACATACCGAGGATATTTTGCATGGGGGCGATCATGCTGCCGGTGATGCTGTTTACGCTTGGGATCCTAAATTTTTGATTTGACCACGCCAAAACTGTCCTGATAATTTCCGTTGTAGACGTTTTCCACTTTACCCTCGACGGTGTGGATGAGCATCTGAACGACCCGCATCCCTTTGGTTACCGGTATGTCCTCCGGTCCGCAGTTGGCCATACAGAGCGTCAGATTCCCCCGAAATCCCGGGTCGATATATCCGGCGCCAAGCACGACTCCTTTTCTGCCGAACGACGACCTTCCCCAGAGTGTTGCGCAGAGATCCTCCGGGAGACTGACGAACTCCATTGTCGGAACCAGGGTCAGCTCTCCTTTTTTTATTATGATATCCTCCGCACTTCTGAGATCGTAAGACGACGGCTGCAGAGATTCTTCGGCAAACGGATCTATTCCCAGTGTTCCGTCTTTGATGCGTGTTCTGATTGTCGATGAAGAAAGAACCATACATGATAATACGCATCGGATGCAAATATACTATGAGACTCTGGACTTGTAGGGTAGTGGATATCCTTTCGGGCTTCGAACCCGAAGAACCGGGTTCGATCCCCGGCAGGTCCGTTCTTCCCTGAGAGAGCGCATACAAAAAGCCCTGTTTTCCGCATTTTTTCTTGTTCAAGTGGAAATGCCCATAATTCTGCCGCAAATCTCCTTTTTAAATCAGAATATATTTAAGCAGAGGAAAGCAATTTTAAAATGAGGTGTAAAGAACTATGACTTATGGAATTGAGTTTGTTCCAGGAAACGTAAATGTCAAGCAGGTAGTTAACTTCTGCCAGCTCGCAGAGAGCAAAGACATTGATTTCGCATGGATTACCAACCACTACAACAACCGCCACTGTTACCCGGTCTTAACCGCAGTAGCACAGGCAACGACCTCTCTTAAGATGGGTCCGGGTATCATGAATGCATTCACTGACACTCCGGCAGCAATGGCATCCTTTGCC
>JAYFOG010000020.1:0-13514 GCA_034932965.1 Methanocorpusculum sp. | reverse complement strand
TATTATTTGCCTGTCTGACAGAAAAATGTATTAGTCCCTTCTGAACTATTGTATACTTATGGATGAGTATCTTGCAAAGATCCGTTCCGGGGATCTGAAACTTTACGCGCTGGAGAAGAGTATGCCGGCAGATGATGCCGTCTCTCTTCGCCGTAAATATATCGAAGAGGAGACTGGTGCGGATCTTTCCGCTGTCGGGACCTATACGATACCTATTGATCGGGTAGTGACCCGAAACATCGAAAATATGATCGGGTGTGTGCAGATCCCGCTGGGAGTTGCGGGACCTTTGGCGGTCAAGGGGGAGTATGCCAAAGGAAATTACTGGCTGCCGCTTGCGACGACAGAGGGAGCTTTGGTCGCTTCGATCAACAGAGGGTGCGGCGCCATCACCAAAGCCGGCGGTGCCGAGGTACGTATTCTCAGGGACGGTATGACCCGTGCGCCTGTGTTTGCAGCCAGGAGCGTTGCCCACGCAGCCGAGGTTGCCAGATGGGCTGAAGACAATCTCCTTCTTTTGAAGGTCGCCGCCGAGGAGACCACAAATCACGGCGAACTGATAGGACTTACTACGTATACGGCAGGCACAAGCGTCTTTATCCGTTTTGAGTTCGACACAAAGGATGCGATGGGAATGAACATGGCGACCATCGCCTCGGAAGCCGCGGCCCATCTGATCGAGGAGGAGACGAAGGCGAAACTTATTGCCGTTTCCGGCAACATGTGCTGCGACAAAAAACCCTCTGCGATAAATTGTATCGAAGGCCGGGGTAAAACTGTTTCAGCTGGGGTCTTCCTCTCCGATGAGCTTGTATCCACGGTTTTCAAGACCAACTCGGCTACGCTTGCGGAGGTCAATACCCGCAAAAATCTTACAGGCTCCGCCCGTGCAGCTTCCCTGGGGTTCAATGCTCAGGCTGCGAACGTGATCGCCGCCATGTTCATCGCATGCGGCCAGGATCCTGCCCACGTTGTTGAGGGAAGCAACACGATCACGACCGTGGATATGGCAGAAGGCGGAGTTTATGTCTCCGTTACTCTTCCTTCTCTTCAGGTAGGTACGGTCGGCGGAGGAACCGGGATCACTACCCAGAATGCAAATCTTACGATGCTGGGCGTTTCCGGAGGGGCGGAAAATCCGGGGGACAATGCAAAAGCATTTGCCGAGATCATAGCTGCCGGTGTTCTGGCGGGCGAGTTGTCCCTTCTCGGGGCACTTGGAGCCCAGCATCTTGGAAAAGCACACAGAGAACTTGGCAGAGGAGAAAAATAATTTTTTCTCGTTCTCTCTTTTTCATTCACATCATCTGTTTTTCTGCGCCGGTCACGGGTATTTTCTCAACTCTTCATCCCTTCTCTGATTGGACATCTCCGGGATTTTTTGTTTTTTGATCTGGATTTTGTGCAGGGAAAACTGACGATTGCCGCATATGTGTTGAAAAATGATATCATAATTCAGCATATATCTTGCAATATCCTGGGTCTTTGCTCTGTCCAGAAGATTGATGTTGTTACCGTGCTAATGATTAGCACACATGTTTGGAAAACATATCCGTATGGAACGGGTCATCGACCGGAATTCCGGTCGTGCCGTTATTGTACCATTGGATCACGGCATTTCGATGGGGCCGATCACCGGGCTCACCGATATGCGTGATACCATAAACAAGATCTCGATAGGAGGAGCAACGGCCGTCCTCATGCACAAAGGCATGGTCCCCTACGGTCATCGGACTTCCGGAAAAGATATCGGCCTCATCGTTCACCTTTCCGCCGGGACTGGTCTTGGAACTGACCCTAACTCAAAGGTGATCGTCACCACCGTTGAAGAGGCGATCACACTTGGAGCGGACGCCGTTTCAATTCACATCAATCTGGGAGCCGATACCGAACCGGAGATGATCTGCAATGCAGGAGAGATCTCCCGCAAATGCCAGCAGTGGGGCATGCCGCTTCTTGCTATGGTCTACCCGCGCGGTAAAAACATCAAAGACTCCTTTGATGTGGATGCCCTCAAAACCTGTGCCAGGGTCGCTGCAGAACTTGGCGCCGACCTCGTGAAAACCAGTTACACAGGCGATATCGACACGTTCCGCGAAGTGGTCCGCGGAGCTCAGATCCCGGTCGTCATCGCCGGCGGTCCGAAGATGGGATCTGATATGGAGATGCTTCAGATGGTCCGCGACTCTCTCGATGCAGGAGGAAAAGGGGTCTCGATTGGAAGAAACATCTTCCAGCACAATGACATCGTCGGTATCACCTCTGCCGTCTCCGATATCGTTTTGCGGGACTTCTCCGTCGAAGAAGCAGCAAAACACCTTGTCCGGTGAGCTCAATGACCGTTCAACTCCCTCCAATCCTGGTTCGCGCCGACCACCTGCCGACCTATGACGAACGAAAAGCTGTCGCAGCGTCAGCTCTTGAGTCGGGGTATACCCATATTATTCTAAGACCCGAAGACGAGGCTCTGTGTCATCTCGGCAGATATACTGCAATACTGGCCGACGGCAAAAACCTCATGTATTTCGGGGAACGCATCGGCGTTCTCCTGAATCTGACCGGCGCCGAGGAGATGGAGGAAGCGTACAGCCTGAAAAATTCCGTTCCAAATCTTATCATCTCCCCCGAAAACTGGAAGGTCATCCCGCTTGAAAATCTCATATCCCGGTTCCAGACCTCTCAGACCAATGTATATATCTGTGTAAAAACGCCGGAAGAAGCCCGTCTTGCTTTCCAAACCATGGAGGTCGGCTGCGACGGGATCGTCATCACTCCGGACGGTCCTGCCGACCTCGCCGCATTTTCCGGAATCAGAACTGCTGAATATCCAATAGTCGGGCTGGAGACAGCTGTGATCACGAAGATCTCTACCCTTTCCTTAGGGGACCGGGTTTGTATCGACACATGCTCGCTTCTGGAGAGGGGAGAAGGCATGCTCATCGGCTCTCAGTC
Source organism: Methanocorpusculum sp. (assembly GCA_034932965.1). Taxonomy (GTDB): domain Archaea; phylum Halobacteriota; class Methanomicrobia; order Methanomicrobiales; family Methanocorpusculaceae; genus Methanocorpusculum. The sequence goes on along the minus strand of JAYFOG010000020.1, from coordinate 10,562 downwards.
CTCCTGCCTCTTCCTTGTCTGCTCGGAAAGTTTTGAGAGCGAGTACGTCAGCGCCCGGCCGTTCCGGGTGAACGCCGGCGCGGTCCACTCGTACATCCTCTGTCCCGACGGTACGACAAAATACCTCTCTGAGATAACCAGCGGGAATGAACTGCTTACCCGCATGCCTGACGGAAGTCTGCGAAGCGTGAATGTCGGCAGAGTTAAAATCGAGATCCGCCCCATGCTCTACATCGAGGTAAATGCCGGAGGAAAGACCTACTCCGTCGTCCTGCAGAATGCCGAGACTATACGCCTTGGAACCCCCGAGGGGGCCGTATCCGTTTCTGATCTCTCGATCGGAGATCAGGTCTGGGTCAGACTTGAAAGCGGAGGCCGCCACTTCGGACATACGATGGCGGAGACTATCTGCGAAAAATGACGGTAAATTGTGCCGTAATCGTCGCGAAAGACGAGGGGGAAGCGCGGACCCTCGCAAAAGAAGCGGTCCGGAAGGGAGCGCAGGCGCTGGAATTCCGGCTTGATTCCTTCCCGGTCATTCCAGACGATCTCTCCTTTTTTGCATGCGGTGTTCCGTCAATTGCGACGTTCAGGTCCCCCCTCGACGAGGAACGAAAGGAGATCTTTCTTCGTGCTCTCGCGTCGGGCGCGACATACATCGACATAGAATCGGACTCGGTTCTGCGTGATCAGTTTCCAAAAGAGCAGGTCATTTGTTCATACCACGACTTTGAGAAAACGCCCTCTGCTGATAAGATCCTCGAAATCTTCCAAGATCTTCAATCCTTCGGGATCCCCAAAGCCGCATTCATGGTGAGGGGCCCGGCGGATCTGCTTTCCGTCTGGAATGCCGCATCCGTTCTTAGAGAAAGAGGATCTCCGTTTATTCTCATCGGCATGGGGGCCGCAGGCGAGATCACCCGTCTCAGATCATCGGATCTGGGTTCCATGCTCAATTACTGCGCGTTAAGGCCGGAACTTGCCTCTGCTCCCGGCCAGATCACTCTGGAAGAAGCGGCAAGACTTGGCATCGATCCTGTTGTCACAGCTGTGACCGGCTGGCCCCTTACGCATACCTCTTCGCCTGATATCCACAACGCCGCTTTCAAAGCTGCGAAAATTTCCGGCAGATATGTGAAGATCCCGTCGGCTCCGGAGGAGCTGGACCTTATCCCGGATGTTATCAGAAACTACCGGATCACCGGTATGAACGTGACCATTCCGCATAAAGAAGCGGTCATCTCTTTCCTGAAAAGGATCGATCCTCTCGCGAACTCCGCCGGAGCAGTGAATACGATCCGAAACTCACCTACTGGCCTCGAGGGATATAATACCGACATTCTGGGTATCGCCGCAACGCTTGCTTTGGTGGACGCGGACCCAAACGGCGCCGAGGTGCTCATCATCGGTGCCGGCGGGGCGGCAAAGGCTGCCGCCGCGTATCTGAACGCTGCCGGAGCCCGCATTTCGATCGCCAACCGGACCCATGCACGGGCGGAAACACTTGCCAAAACGTTTGGCGCACGTGCGGTAAAAATAGAGGAACTCGGGCCGGCATACACGATCATTCTGAATGCGACCCCTGCAGGCATGAGCGGATTTGAGGACCGCTCACCTGTTCCGGATAGTATCTTCACGAAGGATGCCGTAGTAATGGATATGATCTATGATCCGGAGATGACCCCCCTCCTTGCTGCTGCAAAAACCGCCGGTGTTCGTGCCTGCGTCAATGGAAAAACCATGCTTATCGAACAGGCTGCCGCTTCATTCACCCTCTGGACCGGGGTCATACCCGATCGTGATGTGATGAGAACAGCATTCGAAGAGAGGGCCGCATGATCGGTCACGGCGTGTCCTACGGGGCGCTTTCGGTGATCAACGCGATATCGACAGGAAAAGGAGCGGCGTTCGGGATCGATCTCAAAACCGAGGCGGCCGTCCAGCTCATCCCGGAAAAACAGTTTTCTGTTGAGATCGACGGCCACCCGGTCGAAAATACGGAACTCGCCCGTTTTTCCGTTGAGGAGATCCTCGATCTCTATCCAGAATCTGGGATGAACGGTGCGGTGATCAGGACTACCTCGAATATTCCCATATCCCAGGGCCTGAAAAGCAGCAGTTCCGCAGCGAATGCTATAATCTCGGCCGCCGCAGGGGCTCTCGGTGTGGATATCGATCCGCTCGAGATCGGCCGGATCGGGGCCGCCGCCGCCATCAGGGCCGGCGTCAGTATAACCGGTGCGTTTGATGATGCCTGCGCCTGTCAGCTCGGCGGTCTTGTATTCACCGACAATGTAAAACGCGAACTTCTGCTCCGCCGCCCGATGCCGGAAGGCTATGCGGCCGTGATCCACATCCCGCCGTTCCAGATCAGGAAAACCGCGTTTCCCAGTGAGAAGATGCGTGAAATGCGGGATATGGTCTCAGCCGCTTACGATATGGCGGTCGAAGGAGATATCTTTTCAGCGATGTATGTGAATGGAAGATGTACCAGCGAGGCGATCGGCATGACGCCGGAAATTGCGGACAAAGCTCTCTCCTGCGGGGCCGCCGCCGCCGGACTTTCCGGTACGGGGCCTGCCACCGGGATACTTGTGCCTGAGGGCAGGTTAGACGAATTTCTCGATCGGTTCGGCCGGGAGGATATCCTCCTCGCGGGCATCAGGAACGGGGTGTAGAATGAAACTTATCGTATCCCGTTCCCAAATCTCGGGTCGTGTCCATGCTCCCCCCTCCAAAAGTCACACGCACAGGGCTTTTCTCCTTGCGGCTCTTGCAAAGGGCGAGTCTGTTGTCTTCTCTCCGCTTCTGGGCGAGGACACTCTTGCTACGCTCGCCGCGGTCAAAGCGCTCGGGGCACATGTATGCGAAGAAGAGGGCGGAATCACGATCCGGGGCGGCGATCTGCATGCGCCGCTTCCGAAAGGAACGGTGATAAACTGCAAAAATTCCGGCACATCCATTCGGATGCTTGCAGGCCTAGCATCCCGTCTTGAGGGACCCACCACATTCACCGGCGACTCCTCTCTCTGCTCCCGCCCGATGAAACCGCTGCTTGACGCTCTTTCAGAGCTCAAAGCCGGGGTAACTTCCGAAAACGGCTGTGCTCCTTTTACCATAACAGGCCCCGTAAAGGGCGGCGACGTGCATATTCGCGGAGATGTGAGTTCCCAGTTTATCTCGGCCCTCCTGATCTCGGCTCCGCTTGGCAAATCTGACACAAGGATCCATCTGACAACGCCCCTCACGTCAAAACCCTACGTGGACATGACGATCTCCGCCATGAAAAAGCACGGCGTATCGGTCGAGACGATCGATGACGGGTATCTTGTCCGTTTCGGTCAGGTGTATTCTCCGGTGGATGTTCAGGTTGGCGGCGACTACTCGTCAGCCGCATTTCTGTTTGCGGCGGCAGCACTCGCCGGCGAGATCACCGTTTCCGGACTCGACCCGGCTGACCCTCAGGGGGATAAGGTGGTGATTTCCATCCTTGAAACATTCGGGGCCGCGGTAGTTCGTGAAGGCGAAAACGTTACGATCAAAAAAGCGGATTTGAAGGCTGCAGACATAGATCTTGCGGATGCTCCGGATCTGTTCCCCATTATTGCCGTACTTGCGTCGCAGGCAAAAGGCACCAGCAGATTATACGGAGCCGCCCATCTGAGATTCAAGGAAAGCGACCGGATCATGTCCACCGTTCTTTTCCTCAGGTCGATGGGTGCAGATATCAGCGAGACTGAGGACGGATGCATTGTTACAGGACCTTCCCGGCTTTCCGGGGCAAATGTTACTACATTTGGCGACCACCGTATAATGATGGCATCCGCGGTCGCCGGGCTTATCGCAAACGGTGAGACCACGATCGATGATCCCGGCTGCTGCGCAGTATCCTATCCGGGTTTTGTGAAAGATATGCAGAAACTCGGTGCTGATATGAGGGAAGAATGAATCGAATCGGAGAATCAATAACGCTTACGTTGTTTGGGGCGAGTCACGACAGTCGTATCGGCTGTGTGATAGACGGGATCCCTGTCGGATATCCCGTAAACGTAGAGAGTATCGCTGCAGATCTCGAGCTGAGAAAACCATCCGCCGGCATCGGGACTCCCCGTGTGGAGGCGGACGTTCCGGCGATCTCCGGTATCGTGGATGGAATCACTACGGGCTGTCCGGTCGTGATCACCTTTTCAAACAGCAATACCCGGAGTTCGGATTATGAACAGCTCCGCCGCGTTCCCCGTCCGGGTCATGCAGATTATCCGGCGGTCTCGAAATTCGGTCCGGCTCATGACATCCGTGGCGGCGGAATGTTTTCCGGCAGAATGACGACTCCCCTCGTTGCGGCAGGCGCTCTGCTTCGGGATCTGATCGGCAGCGCCGGTATCTCCGTCGGCTCGTATGTTACCCGCATAGGAAGCGTCGTCGATATGAATGTTTATGATGTCGCAGACATCATGAAGAGATCGCGGACCAATCCGCTTCGTGCGATGTCTTCGGCCATCGAGGACCGGATGAGAGCCGAGATCCTCTCAGCGAAATCGGAGGGAGACAGTGTCGGCGGGATCGTCCGGTGCTTCGCGACAGGTCTTCCGGCGGGTCTTGGCGAGCCGTTTTTTGACACGCTCGACGGCGAGATCTCCAAAGCGATTTTCGCCATTCCCGGCGTGAAAGCCATCGGATTTGGCGAGGGGTTTGCCGCCGCCGGTCTTCGCGGATCCGAAAACAACGATGCCTACCGTATTCAGGGAGATTCTGTTTTCACGCTGACAAATCATGCGGGGGGCGTGCTTGGCGGGATGTCGAACGGCGGCGTTCTGGATTTTTCCGTGGCATTCAAGCCGACTCCTTCTATCGCAAAACAGCAGATGAGTGTGGATCTGCTGAGCCGGGAAGATACCGATCTTTCGGTCAAAGGACGCCACGATCCGTGCATCGCGAATCGGGGGGCGATCGTTGTCGAGGCGATGACTGTGTTCACTCTCGCAGATCTTGCGCTCCGGGGAGGTTTTCTTGTCTGAGATCGACGGGTTCAGGGACGAACTGGCGTCGATCGACCGCGATATCATGGAACTGGTCGGCCGACGGAACAAAATCGCTCTGGTGATCGGCGAAAAAAAGGCCGAGGCAAATGAAGAGGTCGTCGTTCCCTCCGTCGAAAAAAACGTCGTCCAAAGATACATCGGCGCCGGGAAAGTCTCCGGCGTGAGTGCCGGGGCTGCCGCCCGGATCGCCCGGGCAGTAATCGATGAATCGGTCGATATCCAGGGGATGATACCCCGCCGCGCAGTTCCCAAAAGAATTTTCATAATCGGGGGGAACGGTGGTATGGGCAGATGGCTCTCGGCGTTTTTTGCATCCAGAGGCCACACCATAACCATCAATGATGTGTGCACAGCAGACTCAGCGTATCCTGGAATGGATATTGCGTCCGGGTGCAGAGATGCTGATGTTGTCATCATCTCAACACCGGTCGGTGTTTCTGCCGATATCATCCAGAAGGTCCTATCTGAAAGCAAAGACGCCCTCATCTTTGATATCCTCTCCGTCAAAACCCCGGTCATTTCTGTTCTCCGTAAGGCGGCAGCGTCCGGTGCAAAAGTCTGCTCGGTGCACCCGATGTTCGGCCCCAATGCTGCCTCGATCGCCGGCAGAAACATCATCGTCTGTTCCTGCGGAAACAGCGCCGCAGCAGATCAAGCGTCGGATCTTTTCAGCGGCGGGACCATTCTCCGAATGGAAATCGAGGAGCATGATCCGATCACTTCCTACGTTCTCGGCCTTTCCCATGCGGTGAATCTTGCTTTCAGCGGAGCCCTTGTCAGAAGCGGCTTTTCTGCAGAAACACTCTGCGCCGCGGCTTCGACGACTTTTCGCAGGCAGACCGCTGTCTCAAAAGAGGTTTCCGGAGAAAACGCCGGACTCTATTATGCGATCCAGAGAGAGAACCCCTTTAATGAGGCGGCGGTCCAAAACCTTCTGGATGCTCTTATGGCTCTTCGGCATTCCGGGGAGGATGCATTCATAGAGAAAATGCATGAGGGCGCCGCCTGGTATCAAAAACCATAGCCGCTCCTCTTTTTTCGCTCCTCACCCTGTCAGAAACATCGCTAATAGCGGCAAAGTCCCAAGACAGAACAGCGTTGTGATACATATCCCCTGGGCCGCGATATCTGGGTGAGCTTTATGCTCCTCGGCAAGCATCACCGTATTCACCGCCGCCGGCATTCCCGCCGTTACCACAATGATGCCAAGGATCAGCGGGTCTGCAATAAATTGTGAGAAGATCAGAAATATCAGGGCCGGCATACCCAGAAGCCGGATCGCCGCAACGATATACTGTCTGACATTTTTAAAGATAGAAGTAAACTTCAGCTGGGCAAGGAACCCGCCGGTTACCACAAGAGAAAGCGGCGTCGTAACATTGTTCAGCAGTTCCAGAGAACTGTAAAGGGGATCCGGGATCGAAATCGACGTCAGGAAGAAGATCAGCCCGAGAATCGTTGAAAGAAACGCCGGGTTCAGGAGAATTTTCGGATCGAACGCGATCTTCCCGTTTCCTTTCTCCTGTGCTCTCAGGATCCAGATACCAACCGAGTATGTCAGTATCGTGAAGGGAATATTAAATATCGCCGCATAAAATATCGCGTCCTGCCCATACAGCATCGAAAGGATAGGAAAGCCCATGAACATCGAGTTCGAGAACATGATCATGAACCGGAACACCCCGTACTCTTCCTTCTTTGCCCGCATCAGGATGGGAGCGAACCAGGCAACCAGAAACGCGATCGCGTAATAGGCAAACGCGGCTAAAATCAGATACTCGCCCTTCATCAGAACTTCGTTCGTGAAAGGGATCTGCATGGAGAATATCACCATCGCGGGAATACAGATATGCAGAAGGAACTTCGAGAGGGAAGAGACGGAAGCGTCGTTCAGGATCTTGATCCTTCGTGCAAAGTACCCGATTCCGATCAGAAGAAACAGGATGAGGATCTGGTTCAGGGCGATGAAATAATCCATTTTTGCTGTATACAGATAGCACAAGGCACGTAGTTAATCTATCGGGACGGTCAAAACAATACTGTATGGACCCTATTGTAGAACAGGGATTTGACCGTCTCCTGGATGTTATCAAGGAAACAAAAGCACAACAGAAGGAAACCGCTGACCTGATCGTTAAAGAGGACAAGGTCCTTCTCGAAAAGATGATTTCGGCAGTTGTTCCTGTAGTTGAGGTAGCCGGATCGCTTTTCCTGCAGAAGGCAAAACAGGACACCAAAGGGGATCTCTACGACCAGAAGTACTATCCCGACAAAATGATCATCCTCGGAAAATCCGAGACTCCGGCAAGTTTCCGGCCCGACGATCCCAAAAAACAGGTCACCCAGCAGTTCTGCGTGGCATCGGAGAAGGGTGAACTGTTTGAACTGATGTTCTCGACCGACGGTTTCGTGGTCGACACCTATGCCTCGCCCCTTTCAGCGGAGGATGCTCTTGCGTTTTACGGCTACGATATCTTATACATGCTCTTCTCGGCGATCCGGGATTATGCTCTCGCGGAAGAGGATCTCCTCGACGCACTCGATCTGACGCTCGGTTTCCTTCAGCACAAAACGGCCTGAACACGGGCATCTCAAAAACCTGTTCTCTTTTTTGGAGGAGTTACGCGGTGTTGGTATGGATCCAATTCGGGAAGGGTAAGGTTGGTTTTATCTCATGTGCCCACATAAACCCCTTACACGAAATCGAAGTATACCTCATGAGTAAGTCAGTTGTTTCGGTTAAGATCACTCCGCGTAAGTCCTATTTGAAACAAATATGGGTCTCAGAAAATTGGATATGCCGCAAGTACCCGACTCGCAAACCTGCGGTTTGCTCACGCATGGGGCGAGCCGTGCAGCTCACCCCGCCTCGGCTAAGATCGCCGGTTGTGCCGTCAATCCGCCCTCTCCCCCTCTCATTTTACGACACTTCCACTCGAAAACCACCTTTTCCACTCCAAAAAACCACCCAGTCAAACACCAAAACCATCCGGCCTCCACTCGAAAACCACCATTTCGATTCGAAAATCACACTCCGTCGATCAAAAATACTCCTCTCCCGACCCCAAAATACCACACCTCAAACAAAAAATACGCCGAATCCTGCCGATTTCCCCGGCAAAACATCAAGACTATATAAATGGGACTTACGCGGTGTTATTCTCAATCCAATTCGCGGTTGGTTTTTCTCTTGTGTCTACACTAATGCCGTACAAGAAATCGAAGTCCATCTCATAAGTACGTCAGTTTTTCCGGTTAAGATCGCACCGCGTAACTCCTATTTGAAAAAAAGAGAGTTACCTTCGCAGATAGTCATAGGCCGACAGGAGAGCTTTGACTCCTTCGCCGACGGATGCTGCGATCTGTTTTGCTTTGATGGAGGTTGCATCGCCGGCTACAAAAAATCCGGGGACATCCGTATTGCAGTCGATATCAATAATGATCTCTTTATTCTGGTTCATAGCGGTAAAGCCTTCGAAGACCGAGGTGTTTGGATCAAGACCGATCCCAAGGAAGACGCCATCGACGGGGAGTTTTTCTTCAGATTTTCCAAGAAAGGCAGAGACGCCGCCGGTCTTTTTCAAAACGACATACTCAAGAAACTGACCGCCGCCAAACTCCGATATGGTATAGCCCTTATGCAGGACCACGTTCTTCTTTGTTTTGAGCCGGTCGACGAGCACCTTGTCCGCTTTCAGCTGACTGCGAACGATCAGATGGATCGTCGATGCAATGTCACTCAGTTCGATTGCCATATCAACAGCGGTATTTCCGCCGCCGAGGATGCCGACGACTTTGTCTTTGTACAACGGACCGTCGCAGACAGTACAGATCGCAACACCTTTCCCGAGATACTCTGTCTCACCTTTCGCTCCGGAGAGGCGTGGAGACCTCCCTGTGGCCGCTATTACCGCCTTTGCGGAGTAGCGCCCCCCGCTCAGTGTTTCGATGGTAAAGATCCCGCCGCTCCTGGAAATGCCGATCACCACATCATCAGCAAAAACCCCTCCGGATCTTACCGTATGATCATAGATTTTTTTCATCAGCTCTTCGCCGGAGACATCCGGAACGCCGGGATAGTTTTCCACGACATAACTTTGATTCACCATTCCGCCAATAGAACCTGTTATCACGACCATATCCATCCCTTTTCGGGCGCCGTACATGGCGGCCGAAAGACCGGCTGCCCCTGCGCCGATCACCACCAGGTCGTGATAGACAGCAGATACGACCGGACCTTTCTTTTCGGGCCCGTTGCCTTGAAGGATTTCCATGATCTTTCTGGTGTCGTCGCCGACAACGATCTTGTCGCCGTCGATAATTGTGACCGGGACTCCCCGCTGGCCGGTTATCCTGATCATTTCGGCAGCAGCGTTTTGATCCGCGCCCACATCGATGTTGGTGTAGGATATATGCTGATTATCAAGGTACGTTTTCAGTGCTTTACAGTGTGGACAACCCGGGAGCGAGTACACAACCACTTCATGGGACATAAGCAAACATTCTGATCTGAAAGGATTAATACTATTGGTTCCGGATACCCGAAAGATGAGAAAAGAGAAGAAGGGTTAATGATATTTTTTGATTTTCCGGGTGTCTGAAGAGACGAGAGCCTCATCCATCTCCAGCGGGGTCAGCGTGTCGATTTTTTTCACGCCGATCGCGTGAACTACATAATCTCCTGCAAAGGCAAAACGTTTGACGACCATCCCGACGATCTGCACATTGTCCCCAACCCGGACATTGATATCAAGCGGTGTGGATCGCTGGGCAGTGATCGTTCCCGAACCGTCAAAGATCTTATATCCCGGCCGGTTGATGAACGTACCTTTCACATTCTGGACGACTCCTTCGATTCGGACAGGTTTGCCGGCCATGGAAGGACCGAGCTGTTTTATTCTGCAGGACTTTGATTCAGCTTCATATTCCGGGAGAAGCTTGAGATACTGACTGCCCACACTGTAACTGTTTACGAGAGGAATGATCAACAAACACAGAGAGAGCGGGATCCCCCAGTAAAGGAACATACCGTCGCCAGTTGCAAAAAATGACCAGACAAAGAGTGCGAGGAAAAATATCACAACAACAATGTGCATGGGGGCCAAACCAATTTTTACGCCTTTTATTTTCATGAGATTACCGGTCGTTAGTGATAGTGCTATTTCTTAGGTTAAATAGATGCATGTCTTGTATCATGCAGCAAAAGAAAAAAGAGATGGTTTGGATAAGATGCGTGGAATCACGCAGAACTTATCTTATTTTGCTTCACCGAGTGCACAGATTTCTGACTTGTAGCAGTAGTAGTAGATGATTGCCATGAAGATGACAGCACCAACGATGTTACCAAGGGTAGACCAGATGATGTTGTTCGTCCACATACCGACCCAGTTCAGATTTGCGACAGTGTTTCCGGTAAATCCGTTTGTCATGATTGCTGCCGGGATGAAGTACATGTTTGCAACACAGTGTTCAAATCCGGAGGCAACGAAAGCCATGATCGGGAACCAGATTGCAAAGATC
>JAYFOG010000019.1:0-7176 GCA_034932965.1 Methanocorpusculum sp. | reverse complement strand
GGTTCCATTTGCCCACTTGCCGGGATTATACTCGCCGATGACATAGGAGTAGATGGTGTATCCGGTCGTCTGGATGTTCGCATCTTTGATGCCGGCATTCTTGAGTGCGGCAACAACTTTTGCCATCAGTGCGGCATTTTCGCTCTGAGCGACGGCTGCATCAGGGTTTTCGGTCTGAACACCGAACGAGATCGTTACTTTATCAGGTGAGGTGGTCGATAACCCGTATCCTGAGACCAGAATAACTTTGTCGGTCTGTGAATCTTCAGCTGCCGCAGGGAAAGCGAAGAGAGCAAAGACCGCAAAGAGCAGGAGGATTGCAAGTACATTCTTTTTCATTTGTATCACTACAGTAATGCTCGTTATATTGAGATATACCTATCCAAAACTACGAAAAATATCGTAACTATAACTATCGTTCTGCGCGCCAGCTGATTTTCTGCATTGCGCGACTATAAATAACCTTCTGAATGCGAGATTTAGTTTGCCCCCACACATACTTTAAATATTCGGTGGATGTTACCTATAGTTATACCACCGCGGAAGTGATAAAAAATGACAGAGAATACTAAAATTTCATTGATTGTACAGGAGGCAGAATACAACGACGTCGGACGCGGGTACGCGAAGATAAATAACGACGTCATGGCAAAACTCGGTGTCGATTCCGGCGATTTCATCAAGATCACCGGAAAACGCATCGGCGCAGCCAAAGTCATGCGTTCTTCCGTATCCGGTTCAGGAGGGATCGCGATCGACGGAGACATCCGCAGATCGGCAGGCGCCGGTATCGGAGATACGGTCACCGTTGAGAAGGTGGTCCCAAAAACCGCCGCAAAGATCACGCTCCAGCCGATCTCGCAGAGCATCCGGCTCGACAGCCGGGCACTGGAACAGACGATCCAGAGCAAATTCGCCGGCCGGCCCATCACGAAAGGTCAGATCATGACCTTCGGGTTCCAGACCAAGTCAGAAGATCCGTTCTTCTCCGGCTGGGGCGGGTTCTCCAACTACAACACCGAGTATGTCGACTTCGCCGTATCGGAGGTCTCGCCGGGAGAGGTCGCGATCATCGGATCGGAAACGACCGTCAACTACAAAGAGAGCGTCTACAAAGGCGAGGATGCTCCGAAAGGAAAATCGGCCGGCAACATCCATTACGAGGATATCGGCGGTCTCGGGCGCGAACTTTCACTCGTTCGCGAGATGATCGAGTACCCGCTCAGACACCCCGAAGTGTTTGAGAAGCTCGGCATCGAACCGCCGAAGGGAGTTCTCCTGTATGGTCCGCCGGGAACCGGAAAAACCCTGATCGCCCGTGCGGTCGCAAATGAAGCAGGCGCCTACTTCGATACGATCTCGGGACCGGAGATCATCTCGAAGTATTACGGAGACTCCGAAGAGAAGCTCCGTGAGATCTTTGAAAAAGCCGAAGAGAACGCACCCTCGATCATCTTCATCGACGAGATCGACTCGATCGCGCCAAAGCGTGAGGAGTCGAAAGGCGAGGTGGAACGCCGCGTGGTCGCTCAGCTGCTTTCCTTGATGGACGGTTTAAAGAGCCGCGGAAAAGTCATCGTCATCGCTGCAACGAACCTCCCCGACTCGATCGATCCGGCGCTGCGCCGCGGCGGAAGGTTCGACCGCGAGATCGAGATCGGCGTTCCGGACAAAGACGGAAGGCACGAGATCCTGCAGATCCATGCACGAAACGTCCCGCTCTCCGAGAACGTCAAGCTGGATAAATATGCAAACACCACGCACGGATTCGTGGGAGCAGATCTTGCTTTGATGGTGAAAGAAGCCGCAATGCATGCCCTGCGCAGGGCATTCCCCGGCATGAATCCTGACGAAGAGATCAGCGCCGAGAAGCTTGAAAACCTGAAAGTCACCGCAGAAGACTTTGAAGCGGCCATGAAGATGGTGCAGCCGAGCGCCATGCGTGAGGTCCTCGTCGAAGTGCCGGATATCCACTGGTCCGACATCGGCGGTCTTGACTCCGTCAAAGAGGAACTCCAGCAGGCGGTCGAGTGGCCGCTTAAATACAGCGAGGTCTACAAACAGTTCGCCACGAAATCCCCCAAGGGCTTTTTGATGTTCGGCCCGCCCGGGACCGGAAAAACGCTGCTTGCCAAGGCCGTTGCAAATGAATCCGAATGCAACTTCATCTCGGTCAAAGGACCGGAGCTGATGTCGAAGTGGGTCGGCGAATCCGAAAAAGGCATCCGCGAGATCTTTAGAAAAGCGCGGCTTGCGTCCCCTTCGATCATCTTCTTCGATGAGATCGACTCGATCGTTCCCCGCAGAGGAAGCTACGAAGGCTCCTCCCATGTGACCGAGAGCGTCGTCAGTCAGTTCCTGACCGAACTGGACGGACTCGAAGAACTGAAAAACGTCGTCGTGATCGGCGCGACCAACCGCCCGGACATGATCGATCCGGCGCTCCTGAGACCCGGACGTCTTGAACAGCACATCTTCGTGCCCCCGCCGGACCGGGCAGGACGAAAGCAGATCCTTGATGTCTACATCAAAGACATCAGCTCGATGCTGGCTGAGGATGTGGACCTTGAGGAACTCGTCGAAAAAACCGAAGGATTTGTCGGCGCCGACATCGAGGCACTCGTTCGTGAGGCAAAGATGGTCGCGATCCGCGAGTTCGTGAAGGTGATGGCGGGTCACGAAGCCGCTGAGATCTCGCTCGCCGTATCCAGCGTGAAGATCTTCGGCAAGCACTTCGATGCCGCGTTGAAGCGGGTAAGACCCTCGCTTGACAAGACGGGAAGACGCAGCGCCGAGCGGGGTTCATGGCAGTACAGATTCAATGAAGAGGAGAGAAAGACCCTCGAAAAGGGCATTTCTGTCCTGGAAACAGCAGAATACAAAAACGCCGAGCTCACCCCCGAACTCCGTGAGCTTGACGAACTGCTGATGTCTCATCAGAAAGACTTTAGCAGAATCAAAGAGATAATTAACAACGCAGATGCGTGAAGAGAACTACTCTTCACCTCGGAGATGAAACAGCATGCCGGAAACACCAGATGACACATACAGGGAATTAATGGATATCATCCACAAAATATTGATCAGTCATGTTTCTGGAGAAAGCGAGGGGAAACTTCCGCCTGTCGTCGGCGTGAAGTTTGTCCTTTCCGGCGGTAAGATCCATCTGACACCCGATGAGGTCCACAATAAGACGATCCCCATCGAGATGTTTGAGGATAAGGGAACCGTGATCATCCAGACAGAACTCCCCCCGGAGTGTCAGGATGATTTCTTTATCGCCTATCAGGACGGCAAACTCCAGCTCAATGCCGGCGCGAACCGGGAATACTCAGCAGTGATCCCGGTTGCCGGCATCGACCCTTCACAGACCCAGACACATCTGAAAAACGGTGTGCTTGAGATCATCTGTTACAAGAAGCTGGAACGAGCCGTTCAGTAAGAAACAGGGAATATTCATGCGGCCGAAAAAACGGCCGCGATCTTTTTTTTATAGCTTGGATTGTAACGTATCTCAGTAAAAGGGTAAGCGTGCGGAAAAAAAGTTACGGGCCTATTGGCCTTTTCCGGCACTCAGTTCTTTGAGCGACATCACGAACCGCTGGACCGCCGTGATGTGGCCGAAAAATCCGTACACAACAAGCATCCAGCCAAGAAACGTCAGCCCGAAGAGGATCGGGGCAGGGTAGATGAACTCGGCGAGACCAAACACCATCAAAAGGACCAGACGGTCGGCGCGGCCGAGTACACCGCCGTAATTTCGTTTCAGACCAACCGCCTGCGCCTGGGTCCCAAGATAGGAAGAGAGCAGGACCCCGGTGATGGCAAACAGACCTATCACCCAGGCAGGTATGGGGGCCTGCCAGGTCTGGACGCCGTAGATGATGATGCCGGTGACGATGAAAACGTCTGCATACCGGTCGAAAACATGATCGAGATAATCGCCGATCGGGCTTGCCAAACCCATATACCGGGCGAGGGCTCCGTCAAGAACATCCAGAAACGAGTTTAACACGACAAACAGCACGCCGAAAAACGGCTGGCCGAATGCGAAAAAAACTCCGGCGATAAACGCACAGATCAGGGAGACAACGCTCCACATGTTCGGCGTTATCGGAAGTTTCGAAAACGCATGCGCAATAGGCGTGAGCACCCACTGGATCTTCGGACGAAGTGATTCTAAACTCATAATACATCTGTTATATACTCTGACCAGTCAAGAGATCCAAACGATGCAGGCGTTTCCCCTTTCACAAAAGAGAGTATACTCCTGACCACAGAGTCGCTATCTGTATGTGTGGTGTCGATTTCATAAATCTGTTCCGATGCAAAGGCATCGGCAGTTTCGATCAAAATGACGTCCAAAGCCTCGGCATCCGCGTTTTCCCGGATCTTTTCTTCAGAATACCCGCGGGGAGCAAGACGTTCCCTGAGTACATCCGGGCGGCATCTGAGGATCACGATCTTATCGCAGGGAAGATAATGGGCAAACGTTCCTTCCACAAACCCTTCGGTGTAGGGAAACGCATCTGCCCATGCATCCACATCCACGACATCCGAGCCGGATGCTTCGTCATGTTCCAGAACGAACGGCGCAACGGTGGTCTTCAGATCGAGGACAGGGTGACCGAGTTTTCGCAGAAGTTCCGCGACCGTGGTCTTTCCGCATCCGGGTGTTCCGGTTATTCCGATCATCATAGTTTTTTCACCGCTGAAAGGAACCGTTCGTTTTCCCAGTCAGCTCCGATGCTCACGCGGATGAACGTATCGCCAAGACCCGGGAAACTCGTGCAGGAACGAACGAGAACACCGTTCTTTGCCAGAAACTCAGCGGCGGCGTCACCCGATTTCGGGGCCGCGTCGATCAGGATAAAGTTCGCACCGCTCGGATAAACCGGGAACGGGATCTCTTTCATGAAGATCTCGCGCCATTTTCGTACATGGGCGATGAACGATTCGCGGTATGCGGATTCTGAAACGGCTGCTGCTGCTGCTGCTTCCGAGACGCGGTTCAGGGTAAACGGGGTCGCGGCGACGGCATAAGGAGCTTCCAGCCAGGCAGGAACGAAGGCATAGCCGACCCGAAGACCTGCAAGACCGTAGACCTTGGACATGGTTCGTCCGATGATGAGGTTGTCATGGGATGACAGCAGCGGCAGATAATCTATATCGGAGAACTCGACATAAGCGCAGTCCAGGAAAAGAACCCCGTCGATTTTATTGAGAATATGTTCGATGTCTGCGACAGGGGTCACGGTCCCGGTTGGGTTGTTCGGCGTGCAGAGGAAGGAGAGACGGGCATCCTGTGCTTCTTTCAAAAATGCGTCGATATCGACCGAGAAGTCAGCGTTCCTCGGCACGTTGACAACGCGGGCCGATGCCGCTTTTGCTGCAAGGCCGTACATGGAAAACGTCGGCGTCGAGATGACGACTTTGTCTCCCGGTTCGACGATTGTCCGGATAACGGTCTCGATCACCCCGTCCATTCCGAGTCCGGAGGTAACGACCGGAGCATCGCAGATGTATTTGCGAAGGGCCGTATGATACGCGGCGGCTTTTGGATCCGGGTATCTGTTCACGCCGGAAAGTTCGTCTGCCGCTGCCCGAAGGACCGTGTCCGAAGGAGGGTAGGGGTTTTCATTGCTGCCGAGCATGGCAACTTCCAAAAACCCGTACTCCTTTGCGATATCCGCGGGGGATTTGGCAAAGACGTAGCCTGATTTGATGAACTCAGATCTGACCCGCGGCTTCATTGATCACTCCGACTGCATAGTTTATTTCGTCGGCCGAGATCGTCAGGGGCGGAACGATCCGGATATTTCCGTCACCGGCGACATTGATGAGAAGACCCTTTTCCTTGCAGAGTTCAGCAAGTTTGGGGGCGGATTCACCAAGTGTGAACCCGACCATCAGACCACTGACCCGGGGATTGAATGCGGCGAGACCCTTCCGGAAGAGTTCGCCTTTTGCGGCGATTTCCGGGAGGAGTTTTTCAATGATGCCGAAGGTGGCATTCCCCGCGGCGCAGGCGATCGGCCCGCCGGCAAAGGTGCTGCCGTGTTCGCCTTTGGTGAACTCGAGACCTTCCCGGGCGATGATCGCGCCCATCGGGATGCCTGACGCTATGCCTTTTGCGATGCTGATGATATCGGGCTGGACGTCTGAGTGCTGGAACGCGAACCATTTCCCGGTCCGTCCCATGCCTGACTGGACTTCATCGCAGATCATCAAAGCGCCGGCGTCGTCACAGATGTCCCTGATTCCCGGCAGGAAGTCTGCCGGCGGGATGATGACGCCTGTCTCTCCCTGGATGGGTTCGAAGACAACAGCGGCGGTTTCTTTATTGACCACAGCTTTGAGGCCCTCAAGGTCGCCGTATTCAGGAAAATCACAGTGGATGCCGAGCGGTTCGAAGGGCTCCCTGATCTGGGGTTTGTGGGTGACGGCGAGGGAACCAACGGTCCGGCCGTGGAAATCGTGGTTGAAGGAGACGAAGTTTTTCCGTCCTGAGCGAACTTTGGCAAGTTTGAGCGCCGCATCGATAGCCTCGGCTCCGCTGTTGCCGAAAAAGACCTTTCCCATCCCGCTTGCTTTGCTCAGTTTTTCTGCGAGTTCGGCCTGACCCGGTATGTAGTAAAGATTGGAGCAGTGGATCAGTTCGTGTGCCTGGCGGCATATTGCGTCCACCACTTCCGGGTGGCAGTGACCTGTGCTGCAGACCGCGATGCCTGCAACTAAGTCAAGGTATTTTTTTCCGTTATCGTCCCAAACATTGCAGCCTTCCCCTTTGACGATCTGCATTGACCGTCCAAAGCAGGGCATGTAGTATTTTGCATCAAGTTCTTTGTAGGCGGACATGATTTTTTCTCGCTGAATATTTAGATAAGTATTTGTCGTTCTGTGTATTGAAACTGCATGTCGGCCGGGATTAAATACGGCAAATTCAAACGATTTCATACATACATTAACTATCAGGATAACACTCTGCAATTTTCTTCTGAGGTTAGAGATATGCTAAAAAATTCAGTATAATATTATCCTAATCCCCCGCCAATTTTTACCTAGGTCCCCGCCTCAATACCAAACGCCTCACAGATCCTCTTCTGATCCGCCGTCAACTCCGAATAGAGACTCTTCCTCCTCCCCGACAGCGTAATCGTCATCAGAATCTTCATC
>JAYFOG010000018.1:0-32503 GCA_034932965.1 Methanocorpusculum sp. | reverse complement strand
TAAAAACCGAGGTGAAAACCACATGCAGAACAAACCTATGGCAGGCAAAAAGGACGCAGCACCTGTTAAATCAGACGCAGCCCCGAAAGCAGCCCCAGCACGCGACGCACCTTCAAAGAAAGGAAACCGCAAGTAATGCGGTCTCATTTCTGAAGGAAAAAATAGTTGAACATACCCTTATGTGGAGCGGGCACCCCGTTTCACATAAGCTCGCCTGAATTCGAATCGTTTTCTGTCTGCTCTTTTTTGATTCTTCTTACTTCAGAGAGAATGCGCTGAAGTATCTCGGTATCTGACGGGACCGAGGAGTCAAGAATTTTTCTTACGTGAATGGGGATCCCATCCATCCGGTATGCGGTACCTTCTGCATCGACTCCGATAACAGAGCCGGGAAGCTGGATCTTGGCAAACGGAGTGGTCAAAGATACATACGGATCAAGAACGATTGTATTTATTTTTCCCAGCCGTTCGATACTTGTTCGGGGGAAGTGAGCGCCGATGTCGGTCGAGACGACAAGGCAGCAGTCAACTTCATTACGTTCCAGAAGATCGATCCCGCTCGTTTCACCGGGATTATAATACGCAATACCCCGCGAGTAGTCGATGGCAAACGGATATCCGGTCGTCAGCGAGAAGATATGACAGGTCCCGTCAACATTCCAGTGACCTTTTAGAGGAGACAGAGCATATTTGGTGTGACGGCTCAGTTCATCGATCAGTTCGATTCCGGCGCGAACATTTTTGTATTTGCCTCTTGAGTGGGTGAGCCCGACACCGGTGAAGAAGATCCCAAACTGCGCACTTAGCAGGATCTCGCCAAGTTTCAGGAGCTGCCCCTTCTCGACCCCGCCGATTTCGTCCGGCAGAATATCTCCTTTCCCGGAAACGATTGCCCGAAGAGCGTTGAAAATAGCAAAGTCGCTTCCCGGTTTTATTTTGAGAAAAATATCCGCCAGTTTTGCGGTCTCAGATTCGCGTATATCCACCACTATTATAGTACGGTCCTCTCTCCCCTCCTTTCTGAAGTAGCCGGTCGTATAGGTCGTATAACGCGACATATGCCGCGGATGGGCCACCTGCGGATTGCATGCCCAGTAGACCACTACATCAGCCCTGTTTTTGACCTGACCAAGGGTACATCCAGGATGCCCTACCTCCTGGATCGCAAGGACCGTTGGTCCGTGGCACTCAGAAGAACAGTTGTCTATCACACCGCCCACCTCTTCGGCGAGTTCGATCCCGATCTGCATTGCTTCGGCCGAGGTGCTGCTCCAGCCGTATAAAAGCGGCCGCTTTGCGCGGGCAAGGCAGAGAGCGGTTTTGGTGATTGCTTCATCGTAATCAGTGTATCGCCATGCATTCCCCTCACGCACCGCGGGGGACAGGAGCCTGCCGGCCGCTTTGAACTTCTCGGCCGAAAGCGTACACCCGTTTACGACTTCGGTCACTTTGCCGTTGGAAAAATGGATCTCCAGATCATCACAGACGCATCCGCACATCGGACAGACGGCATGTTGGACTACAACCTCTCCGTCGGGACAGCCGGGAACTTTATCGGCGGTCGGGAGATCGAAGGGTACTCCGCCAAGCTGGGTCATAAGATCAGCAGCAGAGACTAATGCCTCTGTTGTGGATGTGACATCTACAGTTATTCCTTTAAAATCAGGCGCTCCAGTCGAGTGGGTATTTCCAGTCAGGAGGGCATTACAGTATGGACCAAGCGGCATGTAAATGATCCCTCTTGGTGTTTCAGGTGATTGGATGCCGGTAAATACGATGGAAGCCACCGGAGAGGACACGAGGACCTGATCCCCATTTTCGATGTCGAGGTCCATCATGTCCATAGGATGCAGATAACAGACCGACGTACTCCTGGAGTAACTCTCCGCCTCTTTGTGGTAGAGGGATTTTCCTTGTTCGATCGTTCGGCCGCTGCTCATCAGCATTTTCATAATATTTTACCTCTCGTCTCTCTACTTTAAGTAGTCTCCTCTAGTTAATATATTCATTTGTAATTACTCGGATTTCGCGTTAGCCAGCATCAGTTTGATCCGGTTCTCCTGATTGATCCGTGTTGCTCCCGGATCATAATCCACAGCGACGATGTTAGAGTCCGGAAAATCGATTTTCAGTCTTCTCATCATCCCCTTCCCGACCACATGGTTCGGCAGGCATCCAAAAGGCTGCGTACAGACAATGTTTGGCGTTTCGGTGTGTATCAGTTCCAGCATCTCAGCAGTAAGGAGCCAACCCTCTCCCATTTTGTTCCCGTATCCGAGGTATCCTTTGATGACCCCTTGCAGATCGGCAAACGTTCCCATAGCACGAAATGTACCTTCCTCTTTAATCACGCCGATCATGATTTTCTGACAGCTTTCAATGTATTTCTGGGCAACGCCAATGGCGAATTTTTTCAGTTTGCTGCCGCCATACAGATCCACGTCAACAGATCGGTTGTTGAATTTGAACAGCATGAAGTCGGTAATGCCGGGCACTATTACTTCCACTCCTTCATTGAGAAGAAAATCCTCCAGATTATTGTTTCCAAGCGGAGCATACTTGATATAGATCTCCCCGACGATCCCGACCCTGATCTTCTTCTCCGCGCTCCTGGTGACTGCGGAAAAATCGCGGGTTATTTTTTCCATATACCGTTTCATTTGCCCGCGGCTCATACCCTTTCCATGAACGAAAAGATCGACGAGATCATCAGTCCATCGCGCGATCAGGGTGTCGGTCTCTCCCTTCTCCAGCTCATAGGGTCTGCACTGGTTTCCGAGATGGACCAGAAGATCCCCGTACATCATGCCAAAAATCATCCGTCGCCCGACCGAAAAGGGTATCTTAAAGCCGGGATTCTTTTCCAGACCGGAAAGGTTGATGGAAATCACCGGGATGTACTCAAGACCTGCTTTTTTCAGAGCTTTTCTGAGAAGATGAATATAGTTTGAGGCCCGGCACCCCCCCCCTGTCTGGCTGATAAGAAGGGCCACTTTGCGGGGGTCATATCTTCCGCTTTGGACCGCTTCGATCAGCTGACCGATGACCAGAAGGGCCGGGTAACAGGTGTCATTATGGACATACTTTAATCCAGTCTCCACGATTTTCCGGTCTGTTGAGGTGAGGATATCTATTTTATATCCCTCGAGTTCGATGATCCGCTTCAAAAGATGAAACATCACAGGAAGCATCTGCGGCATGAGGATCGTGTATTCATTCTTCATTTCCTCGGTGAAGAGGAGCCGTCCGGTCTCATCATAAATCAGTTCTGCCATGTTATCTCCTCTCCCGCGCCTCTACTGCCGCAATCAGGCTGCGGAGACGGATCTTGACGGCCCCAAGATTTGTGATCTCGTCGATTTTTATCTGTGTATAGAGTTTTTTGCCGGTTTCCAGTATGTCTCTGGTCTCATCCGTTGTGATCGCGTCGATCCCGCATCCGAATGAAACCAGCTGGATCAGTTCCATATCCGGCTGAGTACAGATATATCTGGCTGCAGAGTAGAGTCTTGACTGGTAGGTCCACTGGTTCAGTACTTTTCTGGGCTCCTTTTCAACAAGATGAGAGACAGAGTCTTCACTGATGAGAACAAATCCGTAGGAAACGGCCAGTTCATCTATTCCGTGTCCGATCTCCGGATCTATATGATACGGCCTTCCCGCCATAACGAGGATTTTTTTGCCGTTAACTCTCGCGAACCTGATATATTCCTCGCCCTTTTTCCGGATCTCTTCTTTATATTGCTCATAAGCCTCATACGCAGCCTGGGCCGCGGCCTTCGTTTCACGGTCCGGGATGCCGAACTCATTTTTGAAGTAGGCGGCTGCCCGCTTGGAAAAGTCTTTGGGTCTGTGCAGACCGAAGTAAGGATTCAGGAATCTGACTTTTTCAAGTTCGGAGATGTTTGCTGCAAGAAGTTCCGGGTAGTAAGCAACGACCGGGCAGTTGAAATGGTTGTCTCCTGCTCCTTCGTCGAAGTTATAGGGCATGCAGGGATAGAATATGGTGTCAATACCCTCATTGATCAGGGAGATGACATGTCCATGCATTAGTTTTGCCGGGTAGCAGACCGTATCCGAAGGGATGGTGTGCTGTCCGAGCCGGTAGACGGCACGGGAGGATTCCGGCGACAGGACCACTTCAAATCCGAGTTTCGTAAAGAACACATGCCAGAACGGAAGGTTCTCGAACATATTGAGTCCAAACGGGATCCCTATTTTTCCGCGGGGTCCGGGAATGCCGGTCAGAGAACGCAGCCGGTCATACTTCCACTTCGCAAGATTCGGGAGATCGTTTTTCTGTTTGCCCAGAGGTCGGCTGCATCTGTTTCCTGAGACGAAACGGCGCCCGTTATCGAAGGTGTTCACGGTAAGGCTGCAGTGGTTCGTACAAAGGCTGCAGGTGATGGGACGGGCTTTGTGGGTAAAATTTTCGAGTTGTTCCTGCGTAAGGATGCTTGAATTTTTCAGCTCTGCATCCTTTGCAAACAGCGCAGCGCCATATGCCCCTGATATTCCGGCAATGACCGGCCGGGTGACCTCACGCTCGAGTTCCTGTTCAAAACTCCGGAGGACGGCGTCATTCTTGAACGTTCCTCCCTGAACGACGATATGCTTGCCCAGATCGTCGGCACTGGCTGCGCGAATCACTTTGTAGACGGCATTTTTCACGATAGAGATGGAAAGGCCGGCTGATATTTCAGCAACTGTTGCCCCGTCACGCTGTGCCTGTTTGACCGATGAGTTCATGAATACGGTGCATCGTGACCCGAGATTCACCGGATGCTGGACAAACAGGCCGAGTCTTGAAAACTCCTCGATCTCATAACCCAGGGCACGGGCAAACGTCTCAATAAACGAGCCGCAGCCTGAAGAGCACGCTTCATTGAGAAAAATGCTGTCGACTGAGCCGTTTCGGATCTTGAAACATTTCATGTCCTGACCGCCGATGTCAATGATGAAGTCCACATCCGGGTTGAAGTGCCTGGCTGCCCGATAATGAGCTATCGTCTCAACAAGTCCTATGTCCATATCGAATGCGTTCTTGATCAGATCTTCTCCATATCCAGTTACAGCACTTCCCCGGATTTTGATTCTGTCCGGGGCAAGGTCATAGATTTTCTTCAGCTCTGCCAGCACGATGCCAACAGGGTTGCCCTGGTTTGAGCCGTAGTATGAGTAGAGAATCCCGCAGTTCTCATCGATCAGGACGAGTTTGGTGGTCGTGCTTCCCGCATCCACACCAAGCCAGGCATCTCCTGAGTACGTGGTGATGTCTGTCTTCGGCGGCGCATTGCTGTTGTGCCGTTTACTGAACGCGTCATACTCTTCCTGCGTGGTAAACAGCGGCGGCATTGGATTTGTGTGCGTAGTGTCATCGACACTTTCTTCGATCCTTTTCAGGATCTCGCACAGCTCGAAGATGTCGTATCCATCCGTTGAGAGTGCAGCTCCAAGCGCTGCAAAACAGTCGCCGTTTTCCGGGAATATCGCGTGCTTATCGTCCAGATGAAGTGTCTCGGTGAACCGTGTCCTCAGTCCTTTAAAGTAATACAGCGGTCCGCCGAGAAATACGACCGTCTCACCCAGACTTCTGCCCTGTGTCAGTCCGGCGATCGTCTGATCGACGACAGCCTGATAGATGGAGGCTGCCACGTCCTCTTTCTGCCCGCCCTGATTCAGGATCGGCTGGATGTCCGTTTTTGCAAAAACACCGCAGCGCGAAGCTATTGGATAGATCTTCTCAAACTTTTGCGAGAGGCAGTCGAGTTCTTCTACCGTTACGTTCAGGAGTGTTGCCATCTGATCGATGAATGCCCCTGTCCCTCCGGCGCAGCTTCCGTTCATCCGCTCCTCAAGGCTGCCCTTAAAGAAAATAATTTTTGCATCTTCTCCGCCAAGTTCGATAACGGAGTCAGCATCAGGGAAGTAGGTTTTAACAGCCTTTGCTGTGGCAAAAACCTCCTGGATAAACGGCAGTTCTGCTGATTTGGCAACTCCAAGTCCCGCTGATCCGGTGATCAGGATCCTCGCTTTTCTCTCATCCAGAACATTTGATGCTCTCTTCAGCAGTTCCCCGGTTTTTTCCCTGACTTTGGAGAAGTGACGTTCATATGCCCGAAAAAGTATTTTTTCTGTTTCGTCCAGCACGATGACTTTGACGGTGGTCGAGCCGATGTCGATGCCGATTTTTAATATCGAGATATTTACAGGCTCCGTCATTTATGTAAACAGTATTGGTCCGGCTTTTCAATATATCTTGTGGGATAGATCCGCCGTCTCTCCCTCTGTGCATATGGAACGTGGCATTAATACTCTCACAGGCCTAATACTAACTACTTCAGGTGAATATATGGCAGAAGAAACCGGGGCCCTCCCCTCCCGCAGCGATTTTAGTGCATGGTACAATGAAGTTATCCGTCGTGCTGATATTATGGACGTCAGATATCCTGTCAAAGGGTTGTATGTCTGGTATCCGTTTGGATTTGCACTTCGCAATCATACCTACACTCTCCTCCGCAGTTTGCTGAACCGAGATCATGAAGAAACACTCTTTCCTCTTCTGATCCCTGAGACCGAGTTTATGAAAGAGGCGGAACACATTAAAGGATTCGAGGACGAGGTCTACTGGGTCACCCATGGCGGTCTCTCGCCTCTTGATGTAAAGCTTGCTCTGCGTCCGACCAGTGAGACGGCAATCTATCCGATGTATGCCTTATGGGTCCGTTCCCATGCTGATCTGCCTTTAAAGCTCTATCAGGTCGTCAATACCTTCCGCTATGAGACGAAACACACCCGCCCTCTGATCCGCCTTAGGGAGATCACCTCTTTCATGGAGTCGCATACGGTCCACACCGACTGGGACGATGCAAATAAACAGGTCGAGTATGAACTGGGTCTTGCGTCTGAATTTTACCGTGAGCTCGGTGTCCCGATCATAATCTCCCGCCGCCCAGACTGGGACAAGTTCCCCGGAGCAGACTTTACGATGGCAATCGACGCCGTTATGCCCGACGGCCGGACACTTCAGATCGGCACCGTTCACCATCTCGGCGACCACTTCTCCACGACCTATAACATCACTTACGAAGATGTGAGCGGAGAACAGAAACTCGCTTCTCAGACCTGCTTTGGCATATCTGAGAGATGCATCGCCGCGATAATCGCGGTTCACGGAGATGACAAAGGCCTGGTCCTTCCGGCAACCGTTGCCCCGACCCAGGTCGTCATCATTCCGATCATCGTGGGAAAACGCGGAGAAGAGATCATGGCTGCGGTGGAAAAACTTGAGGCTGAACTCAAGGCTGCAGGACTCCGGGTTAAAACCGATGCCCGCGACCTGCGTCCGGGTGCCAAGTATTATCACTGGGAACTTCACGGAGTTCCGCTTCGTGTCGAACTTGGTCCGCGCGACCTTGACAACAATCAGCTTGTCTGCGCGAACCGCCTTGGTGTAAAAACTACGATCCCCAGAGAGGATGCCGCTGGATCCGTGAAACGCTTACTTGACGAGGCTCATGATCAGATCCTTGACAAAGCAGAAGCACACCTGAGCAGTCACCTTAAGACGGTCACTACAGTTGAAGAGTGTAATGAGATGCTTGAAGAGAACATCGTTGTCGTTCACTGGTGCGGTGAGAAGGCGTGCGCTGATAAGCTCGAAGAACTTACCAACTCCTCACTTCTTGGAACTGGCGTCCGCAGCAAATATGTCGTTGATGACGACGGTCCATGTATCATCTGCGGGAAAGCAGGCAAAACTGCTCTCGTCGGCAGATCATACTAAACATATCATACACCAGTATCAAAAACAACCATATAAAAACAGAGGATATCATGCAAAACGATGATAAATATTTAAAATCAAAAAATGAAAACCCGGGGTCCGGCATGCCGATAGATGAAATGCATGAACTTGACCGGACCCTCGGGTTCAAAGAACGACGATATATCGAAGAGCTCCGTATCCTGACGAAATCGACCGCGATCGACTGTATCATTGATGACAGGTTCGAACGGATCATCTATGTTGTTCGCCAGGGAGATATGGGGATTGCCATCGGAAAAGGCGGTGACAACATTAAAAAAATGTCCCGTGTTCTTGGTAAACGGATCGAGATGGTCGAGTTCGACGAGGATCGCGAGGTTTTCATAGCAAATATGTTCAAACCTGCTGAGGTCGCTTCCGTTTCATTTGGTGAACGGGATGAACCTGTGATGGTCACAGTTCCCGAACGGGGAGATTTCGGTCTTGCTATTGGAAAAGGCGGATCAACGATCGAAAAAGCCCGTATCCTGGTGAGAAGGTTTTATGGGAAAGAGGTTGGAGATATTCTTATACCGAACAGAGGAAACCTATGACCGATGCGAAAGTGTTTGATGAGTTATGGCAGGTGATCTGCGAACGGGCGGTTGCTTCAGGAACAGAAAAGTCGTATGTGCGCCATCTCCTTTTCCATGAGAAGGGAATCGATAAATCCCTTGAGAAAGTCGGCGAAGAGGCTGTAGAATTCATCATCGCCGCAAAAAACGGCGTTTCAGAAAAAACCGTCGGAGAAGCGGCCGATCTGATCTTCCATCTGATGGTTGCCATGAAGGCAGTTGATGTCGATTTCAGCCTGGTCGAAGAAGAACTCGCGGTTCGTCGCGCAGGTATGCATCTTCACGATTAATCTGGTGATTCTGGGGGTTGTGTCCTAACTCAGACGCAACCCCTATTAACCCGAACCGCCACATAATATACATGAAACTCTTAGTTAGCCCAAGCTCAATAGACGAGGCAAAGTGCTGCCTTGATGTTGACATTATTGATGTCAAGCGTCCTGCAGAAGGATCGCTTGGCGCTAATTATCCATGGGTCATTCGCGAGATCAAGCGTATAGCCGGTTCAACCCCCGTTTCTGCGGCAATCGGTGATTATCGGCCGACACCGGGGAATGCATCGCTCGCTGCATACGGCGCTGCTTGTGCCGGCGCGGATTTTGTTAAGGTCGGTCTGATGTTCAGTGATAAACAAGCTGCAAAGGAAGTCATTGAGGGGGTTGTCCGCGCTGTGAAAGAGCCTTTTCCGGAAAAGACTGTCGTCATCGCCGGTTACTCGGATTATGAACGGCTCGGCTCCATCAGTCCTTTTGAGATCTCTCCGCTCGCCGCAGAGTGCGGTGCTGATTTCTCTATGATCGACACCGGCATGAAGGACGGCAAAAGCACGTTTGAGTTTATGGACAAAGTCGTTCTTTCTGAATTCACCGATCTGAATAGATCTCTAGGCATTGGCACCGCACTGGCAGGATCACTGAAGTTTGCTGATATTCCGGTTCTCAAAGAGATCGGTCCGGAGATCATCGGCGTCCGGGGTATGGTCTGCGGCGGAGACAGATCGACAACGATTCAGGAACAACTTGTGAAAAAAGCGACTCAGATGGTTAGGTAAAAAACATGTTTGGAGAAAAACTCAACATCCCTACAGCCCTTACCTTTGATGATGTGCTGATTGAACCGGCAGAATCCTGGATAGAGCCAAATGATGTGGAGGTTCGATCCAGATTTTCTAAAAACATTTCCCTTTCAATCCCTCTGGTAAGTGCAGCGATGGATACTGTGACCGAAGCGGAAATGGCAATAGCGATGGCCCGTGCCGGGGGTATCGGCGTTCTTCATAGAAACTGTACGCCGGAAGAAGAGGTCGCCTTCGTCAACCGCGTCAAGTCAGCTGACAATGTCATCGAACGTGATGTCAGATACGTGACTCCTGACACGACCATTGCTCTTGTTGCAAATCTCATGGACCGTTACTCGATCGGCGGCGTTCCGGTGGTCGGCCCTCACGGAAAACTTCTGGGGATCGTCTCACGCCGGGATGTCCGCGGGTTGGTCAACAAAATCGGGACCGAAACGGTTGAGACAATTATGACGCGCAAACCAATCACTGTGAAAGACAATGTCACAGCGGATGACGCCATCAACATGATGTACACCAAAAAGGTCGAACGCTTACCGGTTGTCGATGACAAGGGCAGGCTAACCGGGATCATCACGATGCAGGATCTTCTGGAAAAACAGCAGTATCCAAAAGCCAACCGTGATGGGAATGGAAAACTCCGGGTAGCTGCGGCCGTCGGACCTTTCGATATTAACCGTGCCCTGCAGCTCGCAGAAGCAGGTGTCGATGCGATTGTAGTGGACTGTGCTCACGGTCATAATATGCATGTTGTTCAGGGAGTAAAAGATATCAAAGGTTCCGTCTCCTGTGATGTCGTCGCCGGAAATATCGCGACTTCAAAGGCTGCCGTCGAGCTTGCGGACTTTGTTGACGGTATTAAAGTCGGTATCGGTCCGGGTTCGATCTGCACGACACGTATAGTTGCCGGTGTCGGCGTTCCCCAGATCTCTGCCATCGCAAATGTATGTGATGTCGCAGATCCATGCGGCGTTCCGGTCATCGCAGACGGCGGGGTCAAATACAGCGGCGATGTGGCAAAAGCAATCGTAGCCGGCGCCTCCTCTGTAATGATGGGCAGTATGTTTGCCGGGACCGATGAGGCCCCAGGTAAGACGATCATCGTCAAAGGCCGAAGATATAAACAGTATCGCGGCATGGGGTCTCTTGGTGTTATGACCTCAGGAAACTCAAGCGACCGGTACTTCCAAAAGAAAGGGATCGGTTCAACAAAATATGTTCCTGAAGGCGTGGAAGGGGCCACCCCGTATGTCGGTTCAGTTACAGATGTTATCTACCAGACGATCGGGGGTCTCAAATCCGCGATGGGTTACTCCGGAAGCAAGGATATTGAGAGCATGCGGAAAAATGCACGTTTCGTGAAGATCACGTCAGCAGGACTCAAGGAATCACACCCTCACGATATTCTTATCACCGACGAAGCCCCGAACTATCGTACCAATCTTTAAGATTGGTATTATATTATAATTTTACCTGACAAAAAAGTATTTGCGGGATTATCCGTTTTTTCTGACTTTATAGATCTCATAGGCCATCATCAGTGCCAGAAGTGCCAGGGATATGACCAAAAATCCCTGTACGAAGTTATGGATCAACGGCATAAACGAGACTCCATCCACCAGAGAGTTTCCGGCCGCCTGGGCTGTTAAAATCTCCGCTGTGTCACTGCTTTTCATCAGATATCGTGTTCCGATAACCTGATTCATGGTCTGGGGGATCGCGATAACGAGAGAACACCCGATCGCGATCACGCCTGCCATGGTTCCGTATCTCTCGGCGATACCCTTGACATCAACGGTCTTTCGCGGAGCGAACACAACGACCTGATCTTTGACCGCATAGATCTTCATCTCACGTCCCTTCTCGCTCCACCGGGTGTTGGAGATCTCGACCAGCCCTGCCGAAAGCATATTTTCCAGATGATATTTTACTGTGGTCAGGGGAAGTCGGGTTCGCTCGGCAAGAGCCGTAGCACTCTGCGGATTTCCTGTGAGTGCGTTGAATAAATCCGCAGATGTGGGAGAAGACATCGCCTTGGCAACTTTCTGTGCCTCAAGGGAACCATGTTCCAGCACAATAACGTTCTCTTCCTGCATGATAGATACACTAACTGTATGGATGCGAGTGGTAATAACCCTCTCCTAAACTGCGAAAAAAATGGTAGTTATGATTCTAACGCGTTGCGAATAACCGATTCTGCTTTGAGAAGCGCCTTACCGACAGCTGAAGGATCCGCTCCCGCTCCCTGAGCGAGATTTTCTTTACCTCCTCCTTTTCCGCCGAGCTCAGCACATACTTCACCGACCAGCTTGCCGGCATGGATCTTTCCATTTCCAGATGAAGCCACAACACCAAGTCCGTCCGTCGTCGTTATGAGAATCGCTACCCCTCCGCGTTCGGCGATTTTTCCAGCGACAGTCACGAGTTCCTTTCTGGAAACATCGATCTGTTTGATGACGATTTCAACACCCGCGATATCGATACCCTCGATCCGGGAAAGTTCGAGTTCGGCGATTTTTGCCCGAAGTTTTTCGATCTCTTTACGCTGGTCTTTCCACTCGGTAAAGAACCGCTCTACCGATCCCGGGAGATTTTCCGTCTGCACAGACAGTGTTTCAGCTGAAGTGTTCAGCAGATTCTGAATATGCTGCATGGCATCAAGCGCTGCAAATCCTGCCGCAAACTCGATACGCTCGACTCCGTCCTGGATATGTTCCAGTTTTAAGATTTTTATCGGGCCGATCTCACCCGTGCTTTGACAGTGTGTTCCGGCGCATGCCTGAACTTCTGCCCCCATCTGAACAACACGAATGTCCTTTCCCGGCGGAACGCCGCCCTGATAAAGGGCAAATCCAAACTTCTGCTCCGCTTTCACTCTGTTTTCGATCTTGACCATTGCAGGCAGATTTTCCATCACCAGACGATTGGCGATCGTTTCCACCTGTTTCAGCTCCTCGGGCGTGATATGGGTGTAGTGCCGGATATCCAGGCGTGCGACATCAGTCGAGAGTTGCGACCCTGCCTGATGGACATGCGGGCCAAGCACCTCCTTTGCGGCACGAAGGATCATGTGGGTCGCCGAGTGGTGACGCATAAGTGCCCATCTGCGGTCCTCGTCCAGAACTCCTTTTACTCTGTCTCCGCGCTTCAGGGTATTTTCGCGAACCTTATGGAGGATAACGTTTTCTGATTTTACGACTTCGTCAACACGGACCATCGTCGACTTCGTCACAAGCATGCCGGTATCGGACGGCTGCCCTCCTCCTTCCGGATAGAACAGCGTGGCATCGAGCACAACGTAGTTGTCGAAGATATCCAGGACCGTGGCATCGAACTCCATGTCGGATGGCCGTTCATAGAAACTCTTGCGGGTCTCAGGGATCTTTGCGATCCGCTCTGCGTACTTCGCGAGCGGTGAGACCGGTTTCTCCGTCTCGTTTTCGGAGTGCATATCTGCGATCTGCGAATCAAAGTCGTCTGGGATCTCGAACTCGGCTCCGGTCTCTTTCAGGATCCTGCCCATCAGATCGACTGGTATCCCGTGTGAGTCGTAGAGAGTGATCAACTCAGAGAGCGGGACGGGCTCATTCTTTTTCACATAGGTCTGGCCTACCCGCTGAACTGTCCTGGTCCCGCGTTCGATGGTCGAATCGTACTTCTCGACCTCACGGCTGATGATGTGCTGAACGATATCTTCATCCTGCTCAAAGTTGGTTAGACCGATCGTTTTCATCTGGGAAACCACAAGATCTCCGAGGTCTTCATCGAGTTTTAAGTCCTGCATCATTCTGATGCTGCGCCGAAGCACAAGGCGTGCCAGGTAGCCTTCACGGACATTGGACGGGACAATAAGGTCGCCAAGCATATAGGCGAGACATCTGGTGTGGTCACAAAGAGCATACACACTTTCCATCGGAACGATGATCTCTTCGAGTTTTGCAAGTGAGATGTTCGTTGCGTCGGCCACCTGCTGTCTGAGATCACGGATCTTTTCGCCGCGGATGTCCATGAGTCCTGCAAACTTTGCGTTCAATCCTAAAATACGCTCGACTTCCGGATTGTCCAGTCGGTCCTCCATTCCTGCAGATGTAAGGATACGCTGGATCATCTCCGGGAAAACCGCGTCATAGGCAGTTGGTGTGCCGCAGGATGCCCAGGTAAACCGTTCCAGTCCATATCCCGTATCGACGATTCTAAGCGGCATCTCATAGTAGTCTTTGCCTTCAATGTTCACCGGAGGTTTCCCGGAGTTTTTCCGGGAAAGATTCATGAAAACGAGTGTGGCTACTTCGAGGCCACCCATTAAGACCTCGACACTTGCTCCGGCATTTCCCCCGCCGAACCACGGGTTTTCTTTGTAGGTGAGATCGAATATATTTCCGCCAAGTGACTGGACAAATCCGCTGCAGAGTTCAAGGCAGTGGTCCTTCCAGTAGATCGGTTTCTCGTCAGTGTTGAAGGCATGGTGCGCCATCATCTCAAAACAGGTGAAATGCCTGCCGGATCTGCCGACATTGTCAAGATCGTTCAGTCTTATGCACGGCTGTGAGATCGTCAGCGGATTTGCCGGCGGAGGGCATACACCGCTGGTTACGAACGGCTGGAAGTCGGCGATGGATGCAATGGTAAGATAGATATCGTCACGCCATCTTGCGGCTACCGGGTATCTGCTGATCCGGGTGTGACCGTTTTTTTCGAAGAAGGAGAGATACGCTTCCCGCATCTCGGAAAGGCTGTGTTTCTTGAAGATAGGATCTCCGATGAACTGGTATGGTTCACAGGGTGCATCACCGCAGATCTCCCGGTTGGGGTCAAGGGTCCAGAATGCACTGCCGCATTTTTTACAGATTTTGCGGATGAATCCGTTTTCTTTGAAGTATTCAAGCTGATATTCGTTTTCTAGCATGGGTAAACCTCCGGTAGAGATAGTATATATTTGTTGGATTGATGTGGTTAAATGAGTTTGCGTTAGGTTTTTTGGGTCGGGTGGTGTTTGAGATCTGCTGAAAGTAACAAACCGGATTTTTGCGGTCTCGTTCTCTTTTCGGTATTTCAGTTAATAGCCAAGTGACGCCAGATAATCCAGACTTGGTTTGACATCATCAAGTCTGAGAACTTCAAGGATAAGAGTCGCATCTCCTGCTGCTGTCTGGATTTTTGCAAAATCCACCGACCCCGTTCCGCACGCGGCATGTTCATCAGAGCTTCCCTTGTTGTCATGGAGATGCATATGATCCGGTTTTTCCCGAAGAAATGCGTCAAGGGTCCCGGTAAGATTTGCATGCCCTACATCCAGGGTCAACCCGAGTCCTGCCGCACGAAGTTCCCGGACAAGTTCCGGAGTTTGAAAGTGACAACAGTCGAGAGATCCAAGATTTTCCATAACGAGCCGGACGGAGAACTCTTCCTGAAGATCCCCCAGCTCCTGAATCGATTTGTGCAGAGCGGAAAACGAAGCCCCCTTATCCCCCGGATCCAGGCAGAATCCCGGGTGGATCACCAGTTTTTCCGCACCTGCCAAGTCTGCAATTTCCGCAGTCTCTCTTAGAACGTGGAGGCTTGCTCTGCGGATCGGTTCGAAGGGTTCTGCGATGTTTCCGTCAGCGGTCGGCGCATGGATCGTATAACGCAGATCGAATTTGTCCAAAACAGATGCGTGCCGAAAGAGAGAATGATTTGCATCGCACTGTATCTCCACGAGATGTGTGAGCGGCTCCAGCGTGTCGAGCGCATCTTCGAGCGGCAGATCCATAACACAATTCGTGGAGATACCTATTTCATTCACGAATTATCTCTCACGGAGTCACGACAAAGCATCTTCATAAGAGCTGTGATATCGGATATGACGACTGCTCCATTTTCAATCAGAGTTTTGCGGACCCGGGTTGCCTCACCGTCCGTATAATCCTCCCCTTCCCCGATCAGATACACCGGTTTTGACAGCCCGATGAGAGCTATCAGGTTTGCCAGATTTCCATATCCTACCGGCATTCCGGTGACCACGATTTTATCGGAGTTGGTAAGCATAGTCTTCAGTTTTTGAACAGACATCTCACTCACGACAGCAAACGGCGGCTCAATGATCGTTTCAAGTCCGAGTTTCACTGCTGCAAGACAGTCCGAGTCGTTCGCCGCCAGCACTCCGGCTGACACGGTAAAACCGTTGAGAGTCAAGGTATGAAGGATCTCAGTTCCCGTTCCTCCGCCGGAAATCACATGGATGCGGGTGGAGGCGGAGGCAGGCATTACGCCGTACTCCGGAATGAGATGCGGTTTTCCCGTAAACGGGTGGGTTGACACCATCATCCCGACCGAAAAACTCTCCCGGATTTTTTCCGGCGTCAGGACCTCCATTGGTGTTCCGACCGCGAGAATTTTCCCCTGTTTCATCAGCACGATCCGGTCACAGAAGTATGATGCCAGATTCAGATCGTGGAATACCCCAATGACGGTGATCTTCGGAGTAAGATCCCGGATAAGATCCATAATCTCTATCTGATGATTGATATCGAGATGGGATGTCGGTTCGTCCAGAAGGAGAATTCTCGGCTGCTGGGTAAGTGTTCTTGCAATCAGGACACGCTGACGTTCTCCTCCGGAAACTTCGGTGATCAGCCGGTCTGCGAGATGAAAAGTGTTTGTTGTTTTCATTGCTTCATCGGCTATCGCCAGATCTTTTGCTGACAGGGGGGCCAGTTTTCCAATATGCGGATATCTGCCCATTAGGACGATCTCCCTTACGGTGAATGGAAACGCGACGTCGGTTTCCTGACCCACGCACCCGATCGTTTTTGCGAGAGCGCGTGAATCATATGACTCTGCATCAAGTCCTTCGATGAAGACCGCACCCTGATCCGGTTTTAAGATTCGTGAAATGGCACGGAGAAAGGTTGTTTTTCCACATCCGTTTGGTCCGAGAATGCCGATAAACCCGCCTTGATCAACAGCGAGAGAGAACTTTTCGATAACATGATGGTCGCCGTATTTTACCGAAATATTGTCTGCAGAAATGGTTTGTGTCATATCCGTGTCCTCCTGCGGAGCAGGTAAATGAAGAACGGGGCTCCGAGAAATGCTGTGATGATCCCAACAGGGATCTCAACGGGGAGGGTTCTGGCGAATGTATCTGCCCATATGAGAAGAATGGATCCCGCCAGCACGGATGCCGGAAGAAGGATCCGGTGATCGGGTCCGGTAAAGATCCGCATAATGTGGGGGATGATCAGTCCGATGAACCCAATGCATCCGGAAACAGAAACTGCGATGGCAGTAATAAATGTGGAGACCATAAGCAGGATCTTTTTGGTTCTCTCAGTGTTGACGCCGAGATGGATCGCCTCCTCCTCTCCAAGAGCCATGACGTTCAGATCCCGGGAGAAGATGTATAAAATTATTGCAGCCGCCGGAATAAGGAGAGCAAGACCGACATCATCCCAGTAGATGTTCCAGAATCCCCCCATCATCCAGAACATGATCTGATGAAGGCTGTTTCCTGACATGTACATGATAAAGGAAAGCATGGCTGAAAGGAAAAGTGAAACCGCAATTCCTGACAATAGCAGTGTCTCAACTGCCATCCGGCCGTTTCGCTGCGAAATTATATAGACCGTGATCGTCGAAGCTGCCGCTCCGATAAAAGCAAAGAGCGGCAGGAGTAATCCGCCGAGAAAAACAATAGCGCATGCGGCTCCAAGAGCTCCGCCAGTCGATGTTCCGATGATATACGGGTCTGCCATTGGGTTTCTGAAAAGCCCCTGCATTACGCACCCGGCAGCTGCAAGCCCTCCACCCACCAGAAGCGCGCCAATCACCCGCGGAAGCCTGACTTCAAAGATCAGTTTCCGGATCATCTCCGAGTCAAAGGTAAGAAGGGATAATCCAGAGATCCCTATACAGGTGGTGATAATAATACTTATCAGAAGAACGATGAGAAGCACAGGAAGAAGGAGTACGGGACGGCGAAGCATAATTGTGTGTATATTGTTTGTGTTAAGTAAAATAAAGGTGTGTGGTATGGTGTCTTCTCATTCTCTTCTGCGGTTCAAGAAAAGAATTCCAATCACAAGACACCCCGCTATCCAGAACAATGGTGCAGGAGATGCGGGGATCTGTGTTGCAGTCTGTGTCTGGATTTCCGGGGTATGAGTCGGCGTTACAATCGGGGTGTCAGGGATACTGGTGTTTGTTATCGAGACGAGGAGGACCTCATCAGGCAACGATGTCAGATTCACCTGGAAGATATCTAAATTATCTTCATTTTCGCTAACCAAAGATGTATTAACTACAGATACCGTCTGGTTGGTGATCGTAAGCACGTTGATATTAGAATGATTGACTGTCCAAGTATGTGATGCCGGGAGCTGCATGGTCACGCCAGTAAGATTTGTGACATCTATTCCGTTTGAGGTGATGTTAACCAAGTATGCAATATTGTTTACAGATACCCCACCAATATTTTTGAGCGTTGTCAAGAGTGACTGATTGATTTCCGATGATACATTGATTGTAATTTCAGTGCCGCTGATAATATCCTGCGGGATTTTATCGAAGGTAAGGAATACGATTGGCGAGATCTCTGTGGTTTCATTTTCTGCAGCCGTAGCCCCGGTAAATGAAAAAACTGCAAAGAGGACGAGAAGCAGGATAAAAATTTGTTTTATGTGATTTTTCGACATTTTTACGCCTCAATTCCGAATGTTTTGATTTCCCCTGCAGCAGGTACAAGTTCTGCAGTCATATTCTGGATTTCTGCTGTCACTATCTCATCACTCCGGATGAGATTCTTAACTGGTATTGTCATCTGAAGACCTGGTGTTGTAATGATTATTGTGTGTTCGGTAATGTTGACAAATCCGCCTGATTGTGTAATTGATGTGTCAATCGTGATTCTCTGTGGGGTCCCGCTGCTGATAGTAACACCCTCAGGTATTCCTAAATTGATCGTTGGTGTTTCTGCCGGTGAAAGGGTAAGCAGCGGCACTGCAGATGTACGTACCTTAACAGTGAATCCATAGGCATACTGACTTGTTTCCGGCAGTGAGGACATGCTTTCACTGTAATACCAGACGATTTTATCTCCGTCACGGACCATGTAGTTATTTGACATCTGACTTGTTGTCATGCCGTTTACCTGATACAACCACCCGTTCAGGTTTTCATCCTGAGAAATTCCATTGATGGAATGAACATAGATTCCGCCTGGCCATTCTTTTGTCTGGAGATTCATGCCAGATGCATGCAGTATCCCGAAAACACTCAGGTTGTTTACGATGAATGTTTTATCGTCCATTGTGGTTGTGTAGGTGAATGATCCTGGATCAACGGTGATAGTGCCGTAATATATGGTTTTATACTTGATAGTTGCGAGATTTGCCGTTGTTCCCGTTGACGACACAGGCGTTGTTCGTGAATCTGCCGGTATCTGATCGGTAACTGCTATTATAGTGGAGAATCCCGGGATATCTACGAGGAATTCCACCCATCCCGGTGCCACGTTTCCAATAGTGTAATGCAGCTGCTCATAACCGTTCGAGCCGTCAACGTACCGATAGAAACTGACATTCGATGCATTGGCATAATCAATGGCAAGACGAATGGTAAGGCGGGCGTAGTTGTTAAGCTGATGGATGTTGTCTATCCCGTTCGCATTTGAGGAATCTATCTCTAAGATGAAGAGAGGTTTTTCGTTGGAGTTTGGTATGGTGTAGTGTGTCTGAATATCCAGCCATTCATCATCGGAAATTGAACTTTGGTTCTGATATCTGGAGATGCTTATCGTAATATTTGCTGCGTCAGTAACATCTGTCCCAGTAAAGAGGATCTGGGCTATGTCTGAGATTGATTCCCCGGTGAGGTTTGCTTCGAGGTTGTTGGATTCGTCGAATGCTGAAGGCGGTGTTGTTACAATAATTTCAGCGGTGTTTGTTACTGATCTATTATTGTATTCCGCAGTTACGCTGATGATTTTAGTCCCGGCACTCGTATAGATTTTATCAACGTTAGAGGCAATTCCTGAGGATTTTGTATCAACAACGGTGGTATTGTCGCCAAAGTCCCACGAATATGTGGTATTTCCCGGATGGTTGGATAGAGCGGTAAAGATGGCAGATGATCCCGTTACCATAGTTGATGGGCTTGTGATGCTGAGGTCTGAAATGCTGTTTACCGTAACATTGACCATATATTCCGTTCCTACAATATTCCACGATGCATCGAGCTCATCATAATGGAGTGAAATGGTGGCTCCGGCGACTACCGGGTCAAGCACGCTGTAGACGGGTATTTCATTATTGTTGTAGTATGTGGTCATCCACGAATGCGACCAGTCCTCCGCATTTTCTATTCCGTTAATGTCTTTTATCGTGTCATACTCGGTGAGGTTATAGGTGAACCCTCCTTCTGATACTGCTGCATCGAGTGCATCTTTCACCGTCACTCCTGTAGAGGTGTTTGTGAGATTGACCGTGTCATCATAGAGCACTGTCCACGGAGCTGGTTCAACAATATTCCCTACGGTTACATTCACGAGATACTGTGTTCCTGCAACATTCCATGATGCATCAAACTCATCATAATGAAGTGAGATAGTCGCTCCCGCCACTACCGGATCAAGCACGCTGTAGACCGAGGTATCATTATTGTTGTAGTAAGTGGTCATCCACGAATGCGACCAGTCCTCCGCATTTTCTATTCCGTTAATGTCTTTTATCGTATCATACTCGGTAAGATTGTAGGTGAACCCTCCTTCTGAAACTGCTGCATCGAGTGCATCTTTTACGGTCACCCCATCTGAAGAATTCGTCAGATTGACCGTATCATCGTAGATGACCGTCCACGGAGCTGGTTCAACAATATTCCCTACGGTTACATTCACGAGATATTCCGTCCCTACAACATTCCATGATGCATCAAACTCATCATAATGGATTGAAATGGTGGCTCCTGCGACTACCGGATCAAGCACGCTGTAGACCGAGGTATCATTATTGTTGTAGTAAGTGGTCATCCACGAATGCGACCAGTCCTCCGCATTTTCTATTCCGTTAATGTCTTTTATCGTGTCATATTCGGTGAGGTTGTAGGTGAATCCCCCTGCCGAAACTGCTGCATCAAGTGCATCTTTCACCGTCACTCCTTCCGAGGTATTCACCAGACGTACTGTTCCCTCGTAGATCACTGTGATTGGGGAGGGGGGAACATACGGCTGATCAGCGGTATTTGTTTTATCGATTTCGATAAGATCCCCCTCTCCAATGACATAAAATCCAGCTCCTTCTGAACCGATGAACAGATTTTCCCCGCACACTACAGGAGATGATGCAAAGAATGTGTAATCCTCTCCAGGATTTCCGCTCTCCGGAAGACTGAAGCTCCACTCTTCTGCTCCTGTTGTTGCATTTATTGCAAAAACTTTTCCGCAATGTGCATTCATTGCATAATAAATTGTATTTCCCGCAAGTACTGGATTGAGATAGCTGCTGGATCCGCCGCTTACATGCGTAGTAAATCCATCAAGTGCTTCTCCAGAAGTAATATCGTATGCTGCCAGAGTCCCTCCCTGGGAAACATATACGGCTGTGTCGGTTACGACAGGTGTGGTCGAAGTGAGCGTGGAGACATTCCATGCCTCGGTCCATTCTCCGATCGTGTTTATTCGATAAAGAATACCGTTTGCATTAAGATAAACTGCGTCCCCGTGTGCCACGGCCGAACTGCCGGTTGTAATGGCTGATGGGAGTGTGTAGGAATTAACCAGATCGTTTGCCGGAGATATTTCAAGAATTCCGGTATCATCCATCACAAGCAGATTGTTTGAGGACGAAAGTGTTGGTGAGGTAAAGATAATTCCCCCGCTTGACCCAAGTCTGTGTTGAAAAACAAGATTGCCGTTTCTGGTGTCATATCCCATAAGCTGGTGCTTTGTAGGGCTCGTAACATAGACCACACCATCATTCACGAGAGGGGCCCCTGTCAGACCCCAATATCCGGCTGTAATGCCGGTCACACTCCACACAGTATTTCCGGTCTCTTCATCAAGACATAACAGTGCTCCCGATTTGGTACCAACAAAGACTTGTCCATCTGCAACCGTTATTTCGGACAATACTTCTCCGATGGATCGGAACCATATCAGGTCTCCGTTGTTTAAATCAAAACAGAAAACTCCCATCGCATTTGTGGTGGAGAAGTCCATACTTTTCCAGTTGGCTATAAACAATCTGTTGTCGTGTACAGCAGATGTACTGTCGATGCCCCCGTCAGTTGTAATATGCATTCTGACATTGTCTGATGCAGGTCCAACAGGTTCATCCGCAGTTACACTTCCAATTGAGCATATCATCAGTACGATGACGATCAATAGAAAGAAGATTTCACGTATTTTTTTCATACACATCAACTCAATGTGCTAAAGTGTACTTAATTTGTACTATATTAAAATTATTATATTATTAACAATTTAATTTTATATAAATAATAATTAAATGTTTTGAGTTATTTACAACCAATGACCTAAAAATAGTAAGTTGTTCTCGCAAGTATCAGCGTTTTCTGTAGTAAAATAATAGTCCGCAAACTGCCGTAATCGTTGTAATCATGATAAATCCAGGTGATGATGCAGATGACTGCACATCATACTGCGCGCCAAAAATCTCGGGATGCTGAATCCTTGCAAGTGTTTCAATACAGTCTGCGATCCGTGGACCTCCGCGGTCCATAATATCCGCATTAATAACATATATCTGATTATTTTTAACTGCCGAAAGACCCTGCAGCCTTGTTTCATCCTTGAAGTAGTTTTTCAGGATATCAGTGCCTCCTTCGCCCATCCCCATCCCGGAATCAACAATAATGATCTCCGGATCCGTGGTCAGCAGTTTTTCCAGTGTTACTACTCCCCATCCTTCTACATTACCAAATGCATTTTCACCACCGGCTATTTTGATCATCTCATCCTGAAACGTGTTGTTTCCCGAGACCCATAATGGATCCGTCCACATGCAGTGGATAGTCCGAGGTGCAGTTGTAACATCCTTCAGTTTTTCTTTTACCGCATCGATGCGGGACTGCATACTGTCAACGAGTTCATCGGCTTCTGTCGTTTTACCGGTTGCCTGTCCAATAAGCGCTATGTCATTCAGTGTCCCCTCGATACTGTCAGAGTTCAGTGTTATAACCGTGTATCCAAGGTATCTCAGATGATTAATGAGATCTTCCCCGTTTCCATAATAGGCAAAGATTAGATCGGGATTCTGCGTGATCACGCGTTCAACGTTCACTGTTGTGTAACCACCGATGATAGGTTTGGTTGTTGCCTCCTCTGGATAGTTACAATACTCGGTCACACCGACGATTGAGTCATTGAGACCGAGAGCAAATAATATTTCTGTGTTTGCCGGAGCAAGTGATATGATTCTGGAGGGTTCTTCTGTAATTGTAATTGTGTATCCGTAGTCATCAATAATCGTAACCGGTTCCCATTCGCGTAATGGTGTGGTGTATGTTGGCGTGGTTGTTACTTCCGGTGTTGATGTTGGGATTTGCGGATTGGATGTTATGTCTGTATACGCACTGCTTTTTATCTCGTATCCTGTCTGTAGCGGGAGAATCGGGTATGATTTCCCCGTCAAAGCAGTGACTGCACGTGCTGTCATGCTTACTGGACTGTCCACAACATACTCTGTATATTTAAATGAACCGTCAGCCTGCTGGAGGGAGAGGAGATAATCCACCGGGCTATTTCCGTTTTTCGTAACAGTTGACGGGTCAATTCCACATGCTGCAAGTGCCTGAATTACCCATGCAGTTGAAGCAAGGTTACTTTCCGAGTAATACCCGTAATTGAATCCGCCGCTAGGTTCCTGAACATCACGAAGATACTGCACTGCACTGCTGATGGTCTGGTCATTTGGGCTTACCCCTCCGGCTATGAGGGCCATTATCGATGCGG
This sequence comes from Methanocorpusculum sp., assembly GCA_034932965.1. Classification (GTDB taxonomy): domain Archaea; phylum Halobacteriota; class Methanomicrobia; order Methanomicrobiales; family Methanocorpusculaceae; genus Methanocorpusculum. Next base: position 9,095 of record JAYFOG010000018.1, on the reverse strand, counting down.
CTGTATCGTCACTATCAGAAACACCGCCTTCAGCCCAGGCAAATCCTCCGTCATCCTGCTGCTGTTGTTTTAACCACGCAACAGATTTGCTGACATCTTCACCTGCGGCAACAAGTCCGAAGATACCCCAGTAAGTTGTATAGATGAAGTCGCCGATTTCTCCGCTGGATTTTACCTTTGACTTTAGGTCGGTCACATAGTTATGGCCGTTATAATCGTGAGGGTCTACTCCGAACTGAACAAGATAGGTGATTTTTTTCGCCATCTCCCCAGTTCCATCTGCGTCGTCCTGAATTGAATTCCAGTAATCAAGAGGAGAAGTGTCATTCACCTTCCAGGTTTGCGGGTCTTCTCCCGCTGCTGATATTGCGGTGACAACAAACCATGTGGTGCCGATTGATCCTTCTATCATATTTGATTCGGCAAATCCGCCACCAGAAACCTGGGCGGCAGCAATGTAATCAAGTGCACTTTGTATAGCTTCATCAACATCGGGAGATGCAGCGGATGATGTACCAAACACCGTACAGAGACAGAATAGCAGTACAATTAATAATTCGTATATTTTAGGTTTCATAAGCATCTTTGGAAAGGGGGATTCACAATCAATTAAAATGATGTTTAATAATTATTATTTTATTTATATATAAATTATTTTTATTAACGTATTGAAACTGTTGGTGTTTGCGTTCTCTACCTTATTACCAAAAAGATATGTGGAAAAAAAGAGATTGGTGGAGATTGCAATCGGGATGGTCATGTTCTTCTGCAGACAAAGAGACCGCCGATAATTCCGGCAATTGCCAGTATCGCACCAAATCCGGGTGAAGCCGCGGTCGAGCCGGGTTCATTGTACTCGCCGAAGATCTCCGGATGAAGGATCTGGGCAAGCTGCTCTAAGGAGATAACGATCCTTGGTCCCCCCCGATCGAAGGTATCAGAATCCATCACATAGACATTCTTATTCTTTACAGCTGTGATGCCGCTGAGCTGCGGTTCGGTCAGGAATGCTTTCTGGAGCGTGTTCTCCCCGGTCGTTCCCATTTTTGAGCCGGAATCAACCAGAATGATCTCCGGATCGGTCGTGAGCAGTTTTTCCAGCGTGATCACTCCCCAGCCTTTCACATCAGCAAAGGCATTTGTTCCTCCTGCAAGCGTGATCAGTTCATTCTGAAAGGTATTCGAACCGGAAACCCAAAACGACTCGACACTCATTGCATGCATGACCGTGGGTTTTTCTGCGACCCCCTCAAGTTTATCGGTTATTGCCTGAATCCGAATCTTCATATCAGATATAATAGATTCTGCCTCTGCGGTTGTACCGGTGCAGGTCCCGATCATTCGGATCGCGTCATACGTTCCTTCCACGCTGTCTGACTGGATAACGATGACCTTGTATCCGAGCTGGCGGAGAGAATCAATATTCTCCTGCCCGTTTTTTGGGTTGGCAAAGATAATATCCGGATTTGCTGCCACGATCTTCTCTATATTTACAGTAGAATAACCGCCGATTTTTTGTATTGTCAGCGCTTCTGCAGGATAATTGCAGTACTCGGTGACACCCACGACCTTGTTGCCGAGCCCGAGAGCAAAAATAATCTCCGTGTTTGTCGGGGCGAGTGAGACTATCGTCTCAGGCTGAGTCTCTATTACTGATTCAAAGCCGGAGTCATCGGTGATGGTTATCGGAGTCCAGCCAAGGGCAGTGCCGGAAAATACGGCAAGGGCCAGCAGGAAAACTAGAAGTAATCGTACATGTTTCATAGTTGAATATAGTTTAGATTACATAAGTAAATAAATTATGAGTTGGGCTCCCGTTATGGTTTATTACCACTCAGGTGTGTGAGAAAGAAAAAAAGAAGGGTGCGTGTTCTCTGGAAGATTACTTTCCTTGGACAAACCCTCTCAGATCCATCTCGAAAGCAACTGCCTGATGTTCAAGTCCGAATCCGACGAGAACATCCGGATTGATCTCGCCAAAGACCCCTATCTTCTCTCCCGCGACATAGATGTCTCCCCGTCTTCCGGGAATGAATGCCTCATCTGCAGAATCGCGCACTTCATATTCGATCGACATCATTCTGCAGAATGCATCCATCACTGCGTAAATCTCCGAGAAGTCCGCAGCCGTGTGGATAGAAGCCGCTGCCATCTTCGGATAGGTGATCAGATTTTCCACAACATCGCCGCATGCAAAGATCCGCTGCGGTAATTCGCGCGAACGGTTGATCGAGAGCGACTCCATCAGAAGCGGCAGGATATCCGTTCTGATGATCGTCTGGTCTTCGCTGATCGGATGAAGAACATGCAGGGCCGCGGGGTTCTCCGGTCTGTGCATCATAGTATACGAGAGTTCCCCGCTCGTCAGCGTGAACGGCGTGTTCTCGATATACGAAAGCCCGACCATAATGTTTCTGACGAGGCTGTAGAGTTTCTGGACCGGGTGCGGTTTTCCGACAGTGAAACTCGGCGGCAGGCTTGTCTCGATCTTATCATACCCGTAGGCGATCGCCGCATCCTCATACACATCATGATCATGCATGATATCGGCCCGATAACAGGGGATCTCGACGGCAACTCTGTCCTCGTCGATCACCTCGGCGCCGAACCGCATCTTCATAAGAAGTTCGGTCATCTGGGATGCAGTCATCGGGATGCCGGTCAGTTTACTGCATTCTGAAACTGAAACGATCCGCTTTTCCGGACGGAGATCAGGCGAGACGACGCCGTCGATATCCACTGACTCGATAGATGCCCCCATCTCGACGAATGCCGCACAGAGGATTTTCACTGCAACGCTCACGGCACGCGGTTCGATGCCGGTAACATCCAAAAGGATGTTGTGGGTATTCTCCGTAACTCTCGTGAGTTCCCCGTTGATGATCGGCGGGAAGGAACAGACCCTGCCCTTTGCATCGGTGATCAGCGGGAACCTTTCGAACCCCTCAACGATCTTTGCATATGCCTTCCCTTTCGGATGCTCGGCAAGGATCTCTTCCATCGTCATTTCCACATCGTAATCGAGCGGCACGAATGCTGTCTTGCGTTCAGCTGCGATGTATGAGAACGGCCCCTCGATCTTATCGAGATCATGCACGCCGATCGCTACCTTTTTGCGGCCCCGGCCGACTGCCCAGTGAAGGGACTCCTGCAGACCCATCAGGGACTCGATCATCGCATTATCCATATGGACATTTCTGATGACCGCAGATCCAAGATACGGGCGGATATTTGCAAGCTTCGCATCCACGCTGAAGGATATGCCGGAAGGCTTCACTTCATACGTCGGCAGACCGGTTTCTATGCCGAGATATCCGCGGAGGGCACGCGCCGTGCCTTCAGCGCTGTACAGATCCGGACGGTTCGGGAAGAACTGGACATCCGTCTGCTCCTCCTCCTCGCGTTCCACCTCGGATCCCATCATGGGGAGGCTCGAACGGATCCTTTCGATATCGGTACCCGTCAGGCGGGTCAGATAAGCATTGTTGAGTTTTACGATCGGCATCTTAGCTCCTCCTTACCGGGCTGCTGCGTATCCAGTCGATATCGCTTTTATACAGCTGGCGCAGGTCTTTGAGACCCATTCTCAGCATGGAGACACGGGAAACACCCAATCCCCAGGCGAGGACCGGACAGTCGATCCCCCAGGGAGCGGTGACTTCCTTTCGGAAAATACCCGCCCCGCCAAGCTCGACCCAGCCCAGGCCGTCGACCCAGACCTCAGGTTCGACAGACGGCTCGGTGTACGGGAAGTAGCCGGGACGGAACCTGACCTCTTCGAATCCCATCCTGCCGAAGAACTCCTTGAAGAACCCGAGCAGATGACCGAAGTGCAGGTCCTTATCCATGACAATGCCTTCCAGCTGTTCGAACTCCGGCAGATGGGTGGGGTCGATCGTCTCCCTGCGGTAGACACGGGAGATCGAGAATGCCTTCAGCGGCGGGTTCGGATGCTCGGCAAGGTACTGGATCGAAAGCGAGGTGGAGTGTGTTCTCAGAACGCATTTCTTTCCAACGTCCGGGCTCCACTCTCCGCCCCAGCCGGTCGAACCGGTGTCTCCGCCGAATTTGTGGATATCTCTGATCTTTTCCCATCCGTCCGGGAGCGGCAGTTCTTCAGCGAGATGGAACGTGTCCTGCATCTCGCGTGCGGGATGATCCTGCGGCTGGTAAAGAGAATCGAAGTTCCAGAACGAGTTCTGGACGATCGATCCGTGGAACTCGGTGAATCCCATCTCGAAGAGGAGGTCGCGGATCTCATCTAAAATCAGCTGATTCGGGTGGATCCGCCCGCCGTAAATTTTTTTCGGGAGCTTGCCGATGCTGTATTTTCTCAGCAGCAGAGTCTTCCACTCGCCCGAGAGGATCTGTTCGCGGGTGAGCGTGGCAACCTCTTCTCGCAGATCCAGACCTTCTTTGGCGATTCTTTCGCCTTCCGGAGACAAAGCGACCATCCATTTGGTGTTTTCGATGATCTCCGTCAGCCCGCGTTTTACGAGTTCTTTGCAGGCAGGTGTGCCCGGAACCGGATTTTTCAGCGCCAGTTCATCCTCGCCGGCAGAGATGTTTTCATTGACGTAGACGATTCCGTCTTTGATCGTTACCCAGTTCTTCTTTCTCAGCCAGCCGATCGCGATCTTCGAAAGAGGGTTTTTGGTCAGTTCGGCAAGCGGAACGGAGCCGTCTATGCTTGCAATGATCTGGCGCTCGGGAAGTCCGTCTTTTGCATATCTCTCCCCTTCCGGCGTGAGTTTTGCCAGTTCTGTCACTGTTTTATCCAAGGTGACAAGCCCCTTGTCTGCGCAGAGATGGGCCCACTGGATAACCGACTCGACAGGGGCATCCATTTTTTCAGCAAGCGTTTCCGCAACCTTAGGTCCGGAACCATTGAGGGCTGCAAGAACCCTTTTTTCATTTATTGTAAGATCCATACATTACCACTCCGCCATGTGAGATACTTCATCACGCTTTTCTTTGAATTCTCTGAGGAAGGTGAGAACACGCTCCAGAGTTTCCTTCTTACAGGTCCCGCACATCAGCTCGCCTGCTTTACATGCTTCGCACATCTTTGCGAGTTCCTTGTCGTCTCCCTGCATATGGAATTTGTTGAGCTGATAGATCGAGCACTTCTCCGGTTCGCCGCCGAGTTTTTTCTGCTCCTCAAGGGTCTGTCTGCCGCCGGTAAGGGCGCCCATGATCTTTTTCTTTGCATCCTTTTCCGTGTCGTCGAACCAGACAAGACTCTCCGGGACCGAGGATGACATCTTTCCGCCCTGCAGGCCCTGCAGGAAACTGTGATACGTCGAAGACGGCAGCATGAACCCAAATCCGCCGTGCTCCTGCTCGATGGATCTGACGATCTCATCGACTTCGGGCGCTGTGTATCCTGCCGGAAGATCGATGTGTCCTTCATACTTTTTCGCACCTTTGAAGCGTTTTGCGACCGCGTCGATCGCTTCGGGCGAAGCTTTTTTCGCCCGGATGCTGATATGCGACCCCCTGTCCTCAACAAGGAACATACGCAGGGCTTTGGTGACATCGCGGGTCAGTCGAATGTGAGGATCCTGATCGATCCCGACCGGAACGATCGTGGGGGCAGCTCCGCCCACAAGCTGCGGGTAGAGGATATCTCCCACCTGCATGGCAACACTCATCGCATGCGCTAACTCCGTCTCCGGACCAAATCCGTATATTGCCGAAAGTTCAGAGAAGTTTATCTTCGTCGCAGCTTCGAATGCAAGATCTTTAAGGAGATTATTTTTCCGCTGTGAGTAGATCTCTCCTTTGAATCCGAGCGCATAAAGGCATTCCATATATTCGCGGGCGTATTTGTCACAGACATCCCATGAGAGTCCGCGGACCGCATGGGCTTCCCGATCCGCCATCGAAATGAACCCGCGTCCGCCCTGATCGATGTGCCAGACGACCTCTTTCATCACCATAAGATGCCCAAAATGGGGATGGCCCGAGGGCATGAATCCGGTGAGGACATGGAACGGTTTTTTCATTCGTATTGCATTGGATATCGCCTCGTATCCGCGGTGTCCCGCAACGATATCCCTTCTGATAAAGACCGGCTGGTCTTCCAGGAGTTGTTTCTGGGCAGCAAACGATTCGATCCCGAACTCTTCAAAGAGCCGGTTTATATCGACCTTCGGCGTGCTTGACCAGGGGTTTATTTGTTCTGCCATATTTTTCACATCACATTTTCATTCTGGCGAATTCGACTTCGGTGATCTCTGTTCCGGAGATGGAGGCAAACAGCATTTTTTTCCTTACGCTGTGAGCGAGTCGGACCGACCGGGAGATCGTGCTCATGGACATGAGAGTTCCAAAAGGTACCGCGTGGGCCAGCATCTCGGAGTGTTTGCCGCTTTGGGTGTACACGCGGAAGTGGTGACCGTATTTGTATCCGGACCGGGGAAAAAATCCCAGATCCTTCAGATAACGGTACAGGGTGAGTTTGTCCATGAACTCACCATCGGCTGATGCCGCGAGACTGATGTATTCTTCAGCCGTCATGAAAGGTATTGTTTCGAGACACCCGGTTTCCAGGAGCCAGGCGGTTTCCAGAGGAGATAAAAACAGCCTCGTTCCGTCCAGCATGGTTCCAAGCCAGAGATTTTTTAATACCTCGGCGCTGCTGTCCCCCTCTTCGATCACATATGACGGGATGCCGGCGATATTTGCACGGATCCCTGAAGGGAGGGGAGAGCGTTCTGCAGCTTTTGGCTTTCCGATTCTGATCTCATAATACGTGAGTTCGTGCTCATCATCCAGTACTGCCAGGACAAACTGTTTGCGCATGTTTGCCGAGGTGACCGCATCGCTGATGATTGCGGCGAGATCGACCATATCTCTTTCCGAGAGCACGCGCATAAGGTATCTGGACTGACCTTTTCCGGGTCGAAGGCCGCGGGGAAAAACGCGGAAGTCCTGGGGGCCGGTGGTCACCACATAACCGCGTTCCCTGATGTCCCGGTAGACGACAAAGTTTCGTAAAAATCCCGGTGTTTTTGCGCATTCCGCAAGGAGTTGATCAAATGAGAGTCCGGGGATCTCGATTTTTCCCCTTGCCATCAGATAGAGGGCCTCTTTGGGGTCGAGACGGAGGGTTCCTGATTTGTCCGGCCGTCCATAGCCGCTCTGCTCGTAGAGAGAGATAGCTTCGGATGGGGCGATTACCTGGGTTCCGTCGAATTCTGCTTTCACGCGAGGATAAGGTTTGTTCTCTATTATCATTAATGAGGGGGGTGTGTATCAGGGACAACGACAAAAGATACTAACAAGGAATGTGAAATATACTCATATGTCCCGACAAATACATGCGGTGTTCATTCTTCTTCTTGCGGCCGTGCTTTTCTGCGGCGCAGGTCAGGCGGCTGTCACTGAAAATCTGAATCAGACGTATCAGATAGGTGATATGTACACTGACATCCTGTCCGTGTCCGTTAGCGGCGAAGGAGGCTATTATCTTGGCGTCCTCCATGATGGAAATCTCTCTCTGATGAAAACCGATGCGAAAGGAAAAGAGATCTGGTCGACTGATGTCACCGGCTCTGAGTTCCGTTCGATCAACTCAGTATCCGGCGGCGGCTGTGTCTATGTGACCACTCTTGGTACCGATACCTATCTCTGCCGTGCGGATCAGGCCGGAAAGATCGTGTATGAACTTCCTCTGCCCGGAATCGGCGCAGGAATTCAGCCCGTTGTGGTGTCCGGCACCACGATCAAATTTGCCGGATGGTTCTGGGAAACCGACACCGGATTTACCCAGAGCTTCCTCTTAAGCGACGGCACACCCGCAAATGATCAGCTCTCTCTTCCGGAAGGCAGGATCCCGGTTTCAATGATTAAGAATAATGAAGGAGCATATGTTCTGGTCGGCGGAGCAACTTCCAATACATCATCCACCAGCAGTGAGGCGTGGATCATGCAGATAAAAGACGGCGGAACGGTCGCCTGGAACACGGTCATCAAAACCGACAGCCTGCAGACTGAATACTACGGTCCCGGCAGCACTGCGTATGCCCTCTGCGAAGGAGAAAATGGCGGATACTTCGTTGCCGGCACTGCTGCTCCGTATAATCTCTCAACGGCTTTTGGTATCATCTGGGGATCGATGATCGCTTCCGATGGTAAGGTCGTCTGGGAAAAAGAGCTTCGAGGGGCGGTCCCTTATGGTGTTGCCAAACTCGGTGATGAATATCTGATCGCCGGTACCGGGTGGAATTCTCCGTTGTGGATGACCCTTACCTCTGCCGGGGCATTACTGGATGTCGTTTACCTTGAGGAAGTCCCCGGCCAGTTCAACTCGGTTGCCCAGACCTCATCGGGCAGCGCGGTCCTGGCCGGTTGGAGTTTCCTTACCGGCTCTCCTGAGGGGTATCTGATCGGCCTCACGGACGGATCGGTCCCGGCAAGTCCGTTCCCGGCTGCCGGGGTCATCATCGGCCTTCTCGGAGCCGCTGCCTGTCTTGGCATACGGCGAAAGGCAAAACGCTGACGAATCAGACGGGATCTTTGGATCCTCTTTTTTTATTAGGAGTTACGCGGTGTTGGCGTGGCTCCAATTCGGGAAGGAGTTTGTTGGGTGTGGATAGATGAGATAAAAAAACCGCGAATCGGCGCGAATCCGCCCTCCGGGCGAGGCGAATCGGGTTTGCTAGTCCTCACTCTCGCAAGTCTCGTCCCTCAACTTGCTCGTCCCTTCATCGGGATCGTTCGGGCAAATCCTGTCGGCGCCCCAGCGCCTCCAGTGAGAGAGATGTTCATTGATCATTACATATGAGATAATTGTTCTTTTCTGGCAATCGCAAAATGAGACGGAGAGAGGAATTGCAGTTGGGAGCCGCTGGGGCGGCGACAGGATTTGCCCGAACGGTCCCGATGAAGGGACGAGCAAGACAGCGAAGCTGGATTGCGAGAGTGAGGAGAAGCAAATCCGATTCGCTTCGCCCGAAGGGTGGGATTCGCGCCGATTCGCGGTTGGTTTTTTCTCTTGTGTCCACATAAATACCATACACGAAATCGAAGTACATCATATAAGGATATCAGTTTTGCTCGATCGAGATCACAACACCGCGTAACTCCTA
>JAYFOG010000017.1:0-23340 GCA_034932965.1 Methanocorpusculum sp. | reverse complement strand
TCCCGGGTGTGGGAGTCTTATATGGGAAGAAAAACAAAACCTATTCCACATGTTGACCGAGGAACTTCCAAAGACCTACGACTTTGCCTCTGTCGAAAAACGCTGGCTTGACCAGTGGGACGACAGCGACTTTTACTTCGAGAAAAGCTCGAAAAAACCACAATATGTAATAGATACTCCCCCGCCGTATCCTACAGGGAAACTCCACATCGGGCACGCTCTTAACTGGGTGTATATGGATATCATCGCCCGCTATAAGCGTATGACGGGGTTCAATGTCATGTTCCCGCAGGGGTGGGATTGTCACGGGCTTCCGACCGAGGTAAAAGTCGAAGAGACCCACCATATCACCAAAAACGATGTTTCGCGTGAAGAGTTCCGGAAAATGTGCCGTGAACTCACAATTGAGAACATCACCCGGATGCGGCAGAGTCTGAGAACAATGGGGTTCTCCGTTGACTGGAGTAATGAATACATCACGATGGAGCCGTATTACTACGCAAAGACCCAGCTGTCGTTTTTGCGCATGCTCAAGGCAGGCTACATATATCAGGATGAACACCCGGTCAACTTCTGTACCCGCTGCGAAACGGCGATTGCCTTTGCCGAAGTCTCCTATTATGACGGGGAGACGCTTCTCAACTTCTTTGACTTCGACGGAGTTGAGATCGCCACGACCCGTCCTGAACTCCTTGCTGCCTGCGTGGGGGTCGCCGTCCATCCGGATGACGAGCGTTATAAATCTCTCGTAGGAAAAACACTCAGGGTCCCGATCTTTGGTCACGACGTTGTCATCATCGCCGATGATGCCGTTGACATGACGTTTGGGTCCGGGGCTGTGATGATTTGTACATTCGGCGACAAGACCGATGTGTTCTGGTGGAAGAAACACCATCTCCCGCTGCGCAAGGCTCTTACGACCAAAGGTACAATGACCTCGATCTGCGGGAAGTATGAGGGCATGCCTTCTAAAGAGTGCCGCGCAGCCATCCTTGCTGATATGAAGGAGCTCGGGATCTTGAAGGATCAGAAGAAGATCGAGCAGCGTGTCGGGGGGTGCTGGAGATGCAAGACCCCGATCGAGATCCTCTCCGAGCGTCAGTGGTTTGTGAAAGTGAACGGCGGCGAGATCGTCAAGGCTGCCCGGGAGGTCAAATGGTATCCTGAACACATGCTCCAGCGTCTGGAAAACTGGGCGGAACAGATGGAGTGGGACTGGTGTATCTCCCGGCAGAGACTTTTTGCCACCCCGATCCCGGTCTGGTTCTGTGATAAATGCGGGGAACTCATCCTTCCAGATGAGGCCGATCTTCCGGTCGATCCGACTATCGAAAAACCAAAGCACGCCTGTCCGAAATGCGGCGGTACCGAGTTTACCGGCGAGAAGGATGTTCTTGATACATGGATGGACTCGTCCATCACCGATCTTCACGTCACCGGGTGGGACGGGAGCGGCAGACCTCCGTACTTCCCGGCTCAGATCCGCCCCCAGGGTCATGATATCATCCGTACATGGGCCTTCTACACGATTCTCCGAAGCGTTGCCCTACTTGGCGAAAAGCCGTGGGATGGTATCCTTATCAATGGTATGGTCCTTGGCGAAGACGGGTTCAAGATGTCCAAGTCCCGCGACAACGTGATTGGTCCTGAAGATGTCATGGGTCCCTATGGTGTGGATGCTTTGAGACAGTGGGCGGCTTCGGGGTCTTCGACTGGTCAGGATATCCTCTTCAACTGGAACGATGTGGTCGCTGCATCCAGATTCCAGACAAAGATGTGGAACATCGTCAGATTCTCTCTGATGCAGATCAAAAAAGAGTCACCGGTCCCGGAAAGCGATGCCCCCTCGACACTGATCGACCGCTGGATGCTTGCTAACCTTTCAAAGACCATCTCCGAGGTCACTGGAGCGATGGAAGATTACCTCTTTGATAAGGGCCTGAAAACTATCCGCGATTTCGCCTGGAATGTGATGGCTGATGAGTATCTCGAGTTTGTGAAAGGCAGACTTTACAGTGAGGAGCCTTCGCGCGCCGGAGCGGTCTATACGCTGAAAACAACGCTTGATGCGCTGTGTACGATGCTCTCTCCCTATATCCCGTTCTTCGCTCAGGAGTGCTATCATCATTTATCCGATGGAAAGCGGATCATCGACCACCCATGGACGACGTTTTCCTACGTGGATGAGGATGCTCTGCGCGACGGAGATCTGATTGTGAACATCGTCAGTCTTCTTCGAAAATACAAGCATGACTCGGGTCTCGCACTCAACGCTCCCCTTGGGAACGTTACGATCTATACTCCCTCTCATGACATCGATGACTCCGGCGATCTCGGCAGGACCGTGAATGCCGAGGTTGTATGGAAAGCAGAGGAGCAGGCTCTTGAAAAGAAGGTTGGCGAAGTTGTTTTCAATAAGAGTGTTGTCGGAAAGACCCTCAGAAATAAAGCGGGTGCATTTATGACTGCAGTAAATTCCCTGTCCGATGCTGATAAGATCACACCCCCGGCCTCGATCCTCATTGACGGTGAGGAGATCGGCATTCCCGACGGTGCCTGGACCACATCGTACATCTATTCAGTATCCGGGGAATCGGTCGACGTCATTATGCTCGATAACGTGATGATCACCATAAAACGCACCTGATTTTTCAGGTGTAATACGTTTTTTATATTCTCCGCTCTAACGTAGTAAGCACATGTCTGAAAGCTACGCATGTGGGACTTCCCTGAAACCACTTTTGGGAAGTACCGTAGGATACGTTTTGAACAGCATTGCGGCTAAATACCCTCGCAATGATGCTCTAGTATCCTTTCAGCCGAATCCCTACAGCAAACGGTGTATGTCTGCCGCGGCAAATTACTGCCACGAAGGGCTTGTTTCCGACGAGCCGAACTCGTATCGCGAGTCCGGACTAACCCTAACAACTGCGGGGTCTAAGGTCCTTCGCTACACCTGGGCGGAGTTCCTTGCTGAAACGAATGCCGTGGCAAAAGGTCTTATGATGCTTGGTGTGGAACATGGAACCCGTGTTGCTATCTGGGCAATGAATTATGCAGAGTGGGTACTCGTGCAGTTTGCGACCGCAAAGATCGGTGCAGTGATGGTGAACATCAATCCGGCATACCGGACGTTTGAACTGGAATATGCCCTCAAGCAGTCTGAGGTCGACACTCTGATCCTTCAGGGCAAGTTCAAGACCTCCGATTATGTCGGGATGTTCTATGAGGCGTGTCCGGAGGCATTTGAGGCAAAACCAGGCAAGATCCGGTCCGAGAAGTTCCCGTATTTACGCAATGTCGTATTCATGGGTGAGATCATCTACAATGGTATGTACCGCTGGAGTGAGCTTCTGGAAATGGGCGAGTATGTCTCCGACTTCGAGCTGGAAAGCCGCGAAGAGTCCGTCTCCTTTGATGATGCACTGAATATTCAATACACCTCAGGAACGACCGGATTTCCCAAAGGTGTCGTGCTTTCCCATCACTCAGTCTTAAATAACGGTCTCTTCATCGGAGACGGAATGGGTTTTACCGAAAAGGATAAGCTCTGTATCCCCGTCCCGTTTTATCACTGCTTTGGGATGGTTCTCTCGAATATGGCCTGCGTGACGCACGGATCCACGATGGTGATTCCCGCGCCCTTCTTCGATGCCGAGGCTGTTCTCCATGCGGTCGAAGCCGAAAAGTGTACGGCGCTTCACGGCGTTCCGACCATGTTCATCGCAGAACTGGAACATCCGAACTTCGACCGATACGATCTTTCGAGTCTCAGGACCGGTATCATGGCAGGTTCTCCGTGTCCTATCGAAAAGATGCGGGAGGTTGCCTCACGGATGAACATGAAAGACATCGTCATCGTCTATGGTCTGACTGAAACGGCGCCGGGAATCACCATGTCCACCACCTCCGACACGCTTGAGAACCGTGTTGCGACCGTCGGAAGAGCATTTCCGCACACCGAGATCAAGATCACTGATCCTAAAACCGGACGTATCGTGCCTCTTGGTGAGAAAGGCGAGATATGTGCCCGCGGTTACATGAAGATGAAGTGTTATTACAATAATCCGAATGCAACCAAGCAGGTCATCGACAAAGACGGCTGGCTCCACTCAGGTGATCTTGGCACTATGGATGAGGAAGGTTATGTACGAATGGCAGGCCGCCTGAAGGAGATGGTCATACGCGGCGGAGAAAATCTGTATCCGCGTGAGATCGAGGAGTTCTTCCATCTCCACCCGAAGATCTCCGACATTTATGTCATCGGGGTCCCGGATGCAAAGTACGGTGAAGAGCTTTGTGCCTGGGTGAAAGCAGAGCCTGGAACTACGGTCACCGAAGAGGAGATCCGTGCATTTGCTGAGGGCAGGATCGCCCGCCACAAGATCCCCCGTTACTACAAGTTTGTGGATTCTTTCCCCATGACAGTCACAGGAAAGATCAAGAAAGGGGATATGCAGGAAGTATCCATCGCCGAACTTGGTCTCGCTGACGTTGCAAAAATAAAAACTGCCTGATGATAAAAAAGAAAGAGTGATATACCACACTCTTCCATTTCTATTTTATGAGGAATATTCTTATTGCATCTGTGCTCTGCATCCTGCTTTTCTCGATCGGAGCTGCGGGCTGTATCGGCAGTGAACCTATCGTTGGAGACTGGCTCGTTTATGGTACTGAGATCTCAGTCGTATTCAACAATGACGGAACTGGAACCATGACTATCACCTTCTTCGGCATCACCTCCACCGTTCCCATGACCTGGGAGAAGACCGAAGAGAAGACGTATAAGCTCACCGGAACCTCAGAATTATTCAATGCAGGCACCTACAAACTCTCGGCTGACGGCAAATCTCTTGTGGAGGTTTCGACCGGGCTTAAGGTATTTGTAAAGAAAGCCTAACCCTAATTTTTTAATTTTTTAATCTCCGGTGTTCAGATGGGCCAAGTTCTTATCGATTTAGAACTCCCACATCCACCCGTCTTTTTTCATCAGTTTTTCGACGTTCTTATAATCAGGCATCAGTCGTCCTACCTCATCCCAGTAGTTTTTCTGATGGTGGGGGAATCTCAGATGCACGATTTCATGGACAACAAGATATTCTGCCACGATTTTTGGTGCGAGCAGCACCCGTGCATTGATGATGATCCCGTTTTTTGGTGTACAGCAGCCCCATTTTTTCTTCTGGAGCTTCATGCGCAGTTGGGGTTTATTCACGCCGGCAAGTTCTGAATACTTTTTCACATACGGATCCAAAACAACGGTTCCGAGGCGCTGATACAGCAGCGTGATCATATCGCGTGCCAGTTTCTCTGAGTCATCTGATGAAAAGCTATCAGGTATCGATAGATGCAGAGTCCCTTCGGAGATCTCCGCTCTGGAGGGTCCAATTGTGCGCCGTATGGTCAAAGACTCGCCAAAAAACAAAATCTGCTCTCCGTCTGCATAACTCCGCGGGTCCGCCCGTCTTTTTTGAAAAACCGACTGCTGCTTTGCGATCCACTCGACCCTGCTCTGTGCGATCTCTACTGCTCGTTTTTCAGGTATCGCAGAAGGAACCCGCACAAGGACGTCTCCTTCGGTCGTAACTTCGATCGCCCAGGACCTCCTTCTGTTCGAATAGATCACTTTGATCGGGATATCTTCTCCATTCCATACAACAGCCGGACCCATATGTGAAACATTATCTCTCATACTCTCCAATATAAGTAACTGAATGTTAGTCCGTGCCATAGATCGGGAAGTACTTGACCTCCTTTTGGAGATGGGCAGATCAAGTTTTCCGGATGAATATATTGTCATGCTGGGCATGGAAAAAGGGGTCATCAATGTTACCTACCCGATACCCGGCACTACAGTCTCACAGGACAGTGCCAACATCTTCATGGATATGATCCCGCTGGGGATGCGGATCGCCGGCACCGCCCACAGCCATCCAAACGGCTGTTTATCTCCTTCTGATGCGGATCTTGCCACATTTTCCCAGAGCGGCCAGTGTCATATC
This sequence comes from Methanocorpusculum sp., assembly GCA_034932965.1. Lineage (GTDB taxonomy): Archaea > Halobacteriota > Methanomicrobia > Methanomicrobiales > Methanocorpusculaceae > Methanocorpusculum. The sequence continues at coordinate 17,338 of JAYFOG010000017.1, read as the reverse complement.
ATTGTGGGCGCCCCCTTTGATGAAACCTCATGGCGATGTTACGGAAGGGACGGGAAAATAAAATCTCTTGAGGTCATATCATGAAACGAGTCGTTGCCACCGGGACCTTTGACATCCTTCATCCCGGACATATCTACTATCTTGAAGAGTCGAAAAAACTCGGTGATGAGCTATGGGTCATCGTTGCGCGGGAAAAGAACGTCGTTCATAAACCCCGCCCGATCGTTTCAGAAGAGCAGCGTCTCAAAATGATCCGGAGTCTTAAGTGCGTGGATCATGCCGTTTTAGGCGATCACATCGATATGTATAAACCGATCCAAGAAATCGACCCTGCAGTCATAACCATAGGTTTCAACCAGAAATGGTCCGAGGAAAAACTGACACAGGAGATGCGTGAACGCGGCATCTCTGCCGAGGTCGTCCGTATCGCCGAGTACACCGGGATGCCTTTCACCTCATCAACGAGGATAATCGAGGAAGCCGTGAGGAGAAGATCCCAATGAAATCTGATAAAAAACAGGGAAAGATGGACGGGATCTCAGAACTTATCAGGTTTGTCGTTGAAAAGGGCGGCGAGGCGACGCTGATTCCGGTGAAAGATATTGTAACGGCCGAGTGGGTAAGACAAAAATGTCTCTTCGGGTGTAATGGATTTGGCCGCCGTTTTTCCTGTCCGCCGTATACGCCAACGCCTGCAGAGACCCGAAAAGTTCTCAAAGAATACAAAACCGCTATTCTCATCAAATTTCTTGGTGATGTCGGTCAGACCAAACCGGATCGTCTCGTCTCCCGGGAGATGACCGCGTATGTCCAGAATGTCATGTATGATCTTGAGAAGATGGCATTCTCAGCAGGTTACTACAAGGCATTCGGTTACACTGGTCATCAGTGCGGTCTGTGTGTCCACTGCAAAGCAAAAGATGACGGTGCGGATATAACCGACTGTATCAATCGGAGAAAAATGCGTCCGAGCATGGAAGCTGCAGGGATCGATGTGTATGCCACCTGCGCCTCCGTAGGGTGGGATCTCGAGGTCCTCTCATGCAGTGAAGTTGAGGGTGGATCCGTCCTGGATTCGCCGATGACAACCGTCATGCTTCTTTTAATAGAGTGAACCGTATGAAAAATTCCCCATTTTTAGCCCCTGTCCCGTTTTACTGGTGTGACAAATGTCATTCGCCGGTGATGGGCAAACTCTGTTCCTGCGGAGAAAAGACCCGTCCCGTCTCGGTCACTCCGCCGGGAGATGTCCGCCCGGCTTTTGACCGTGACCGGGATCTCGTGAACCGCCTTTTCGAAGAGCAGTTCGGTGTTCCCCTCATCCCTGACGGTTTTCTTGCGATTCTGAATAAAGTTCCGGATGAGGACCGGATGGAGGAGATCATCATCGGCGGAGCAGTGGTCTGCGCGATCCGCTATATCCCTGCCGAGTCCCGCTGGGAAGTACTCCCAAGGGAAGCCGCTGCCTCCCTGGTGGTCCCGACAAAGCGTTTCATCAGGGTCACCGATGATGCAGCCGGCTATATCAAGGACGGCAGCAGTGTTCTGATGCCCGGCGTTACCTTCGTCTCTCCGGAAATCGCGGTAGGAGACAGTGTTTTTGTTCTTTCTGAATCAGGCGAATGCGTGGCAGTCGGCAGAGCAAAAATGTCCTATCAGGAAACGGTGGGCGCGACCCGCGGTCAGCTTGTTCGAACCCGCCGGACCCAGAAACCTGTGGTGGATGCATCTCCTTCGACCTGGGGGGATGCAATCGCTGCAAACAAAAACATCCTGGACCTCTATGAAAGAAAATCGATCGAGTTCATCCATGATGTCATCGCCAAAAATCCCGGCATCCAGCCGACCGTTTCCTACTCCGGCGGAAAAGACAGTCTGGTAACGCTTCTCATCACTCTCAAGGCAGGTCTCAGACTTCCGCTGATCTTTGCGGACACCGGACTTGAGTTTCCGGAAACAATCGAAAATGTTCACAAGGTTTCTGAACAGTTTGGACTTCCGCTTATTGCTGAATCCGGGAATTCGGGATTCTGGGAAACATTCGAAAAGCAGGGTCCGCCCGCAGTGGATTATCGGTGGTGCTGCAAAGCATGCAAACTTACTCCGGTCAAGACCCTCATCGAAAATGAATGGGGCGAGGCCATTTCTTTCATCGGCCAGCGTAAGTTTGAGTCTGCAAAACGTATGCAGAGTCCGCGTGTCTGGAGAAACAGAAACGTTCCCTGCCAGATCTCGGCAGCCCCTATCCAGCACTGGACAGCAATGCACGACTGGCTCTATCTCTTTCGGAAAAATGCTCCCTACAATCCGCTCTATGAACTGGGTCTGGATCGGATCGGTTGTTTCATGTGCCCGTCGTCCGATATCGCCTGCATGAAAGACATTGAGGCACGCTATCCTGAGATGTGGGCCGACTGGGAACGAAAACTGAAAGCATGGGGAGACGCGAATGGCAGATCGCCCGAATGGGCATCGAAAGGTTTATGGAGAATCCGTGAAACAAATGAAGAAGACGGTGACATAGATGGGCACTTCTGAAATCGCAGTCCTGGATTATGGAATTGGAAATCTCCGGAGTGTGGTCCGCGGTCTTGAAGCCGCAGGTGCCCGCCCGAAAATCACGAACGATCCGGAGATCATCCGGTCTGCCGACGGGCTTCTACTCCCAGGGGTCGGCGCTTTCGCAGAAGGGATGAAAAAACTCGCCCCTCTTATCGGTCTCGTGAAAGAAGAGTCGGCAAAGAAACCTCTTCTGGGGATCTGTCTTGGTATGCAGATGCTTTTGGAGGAAAGTGAAGAGCACGGTTCTCACAAAGGGCTCGGTTTTGTGCCGGGAATGGTTCGTATGTTTCCAAAACAGCCGGGCATGAAGATCCCCCAGATGGGTTGGAACACGATCTCCCCCTCTGCTCATCCGCTTTTTGAAGGAATTCCCGACGGAACGTACGTTTATTTCGTCCACTCGTATTATGCTGACACCACTCCTGAATTTACGATCGCAAAGACCGATTACATCGTTTCATATGCCTCGTCAGTTAGTGCCGGCAATGTCATGGGCGTTCAGTTCCACCCGGAAAAAAGCGGGGAAGCCGGTGTCAGGATCCTTGAAAATTTTGTTCGTATGACGCAGTGAGATGAAAGAATAATCTTTCCTTCTCTTTTTCACCTGCAAAACTCTCTTTTGTCTTAATCATTGCCTGCGTTCCTAGTTTTTTTCGGTCACATCTGCCTGATTTCTGCCGGGTTGTCATTTATAGTTCACCCACATTAATAAGGAATCCGCACTAATATAATAATGAAAATATATTTTTGAGAATCGCTTCCGAGCATGTTAACCATTTTCGAAACCGTCCTCAAATTTATGTCCAATTGATAAGGAGAACCAAACTTAGATGACTGATAATTACGACGCCTCCCACATTACAGTTCTGGAGGGGTTAACCCCTGTCCGCGAAAGACCTGCTATGTATATCGGCAGTACCGATACCCGCGGTCTTCATCACCTCGTATATGAGGTCGTTGACAACTCGATCGATGAAGCCTTAGCAGGATTCTGTAGACATATCGTCATCATCATCAATCCAAACGGATCAGTGAGTGTGGAAGATGACGGCAGGGGTATTCCTGTCGATATCATGCCGAAACAGAACAAGAGCGCCCTTGAAGTCGTAATGACCGTGCTTCATGCCGGCGGAAAGTTCGATAAAAACACCTATCAGGTCTCGGGCGGTCTGCACGGTGTCGGTGTTTCCGTTGTAAATGCTCTTTCCACCCGTCTGACTGCCGAAGTTTTCCGTGACGGGAACATCTATTCCATGGTCTTTGGAAAAGGCATGCTCCTGCAGCCTCTCTCATGCAGGCCTGAAACCGATGAGGAGTATCTTCAGCGGCAGAAGCGGATGGACAAGGTGGGTCAGGCAAAAGAGACTACTACCGGGACGCGGATCACCTTCTATCCTGACGGCACCATCTTTGAGACGACCGAGTTCGATTATGATGTCCTCGCCCACCGGTTCAGAGAACTTGCTTATCTGAATAAAGGTCTGGAGATCCAGATCGAGGACCACCGTACCGGCGACGCCGAGACCTTCTGTTACCAGGGTGGTCTTCGCGAGTTTGTCACTCACTTAAACGAAGGAAAAGAACTCCTTCACCCTGAGCCGATTTACGTCGACAAATCCGATGATGTGAACAAGATCGAGGTGGAAGTTGCTCTTCAGTATAACGATACATATGGTGAAATCCTCTATACATACGTGAACAGCGTGAATACCCGCGAAGGCGGGACGCACCTGGAAGGATTCCGTTCTGCTCTCACGCGGGCGATCAACAACAGCGCTCATACAAACAAACATCTCAAAGAGGACATCTCCGTCCGCGGCGAGGATGTCCGCGAGGGCCTGACTGCCGTCATCAGCGTCAAGATTGCCAATCCGCAGTTTGAGGGTCAGACCAAGATGCGGCTTGGAAACAGCAGTGTCAAAGGTCTCGTTGACTCGATGGTGTATCAGGCACTGACTGAATTTTTCGAGGAAAACCCGAAGGTCATTGCATCAATCGCCAAAAAATCCCTTGATGCGGCAAATGCCCGTGAAGCGGCCCGCCGTGCAAAGGAGCTTGCGAGAAGAAAAACATCTCTTGAGATGTCAGGGCTTCCCGGCAAACTTGCCGACTGTTCCGAGCGTGATCCGGCAAAAAGCGAGATCTATATCGTGGAAGGAGATTCTGCAGGCGGCTCAGCCAAACAGGGACGCGACAGAAAGTTTCAGGCGATCCTGCCGCTTCGGGGTAAGATCCTGAACGTCGAGAAGGCGCTGGAACACAAGGCTCTGAAAAATGCCGAGATCCAGACCCTTATCACAGCCATCGGTGCGGGATACGGGGATAAGTTCGATCCCGAACGTGCCCGGTATCACCACATCGTTATCATGACGGATGCGGATGTGGATGGAGCACATATCAGGATCCTGCTTCTGACCTTCTTCTACCGGTTCATGAAGCCCCTCGTGGAGATGGGGTACATCTACATTGCCCAGCCTCCTCTCTTCAGAATTGCGAAAGGCAAACAGGAAAAATACGTATACACCGAAGAGGACATGCGCTCGGCAATCGCTGAGTATGGCGAGAAAGGCATCTCGGTCCAGCGGTATAAAGGTCTTGGTGAAATGAATGCAGGTCAGCTGTGGAATACTACGATGAATCCGGAGTTCCGTATCTTAAAGAAAGTAAGGATCGAGGATGCAAGTTATGCGAATGAGATATTTGAAAAACTCATGGGAGATGATGTTATGCCCAGAAAAGATTTCATCAAACGCCATGCAGGGGAGGTGAAGAACCTTGACATCTGAAGAAACCACCACGCACAAAACGATCTCGATCAACATCGAAGATGAGATGAAGAACTGCTTCATCGATTATGCGATGAGTGTTATCATCGGACGTGCGATCCCGGATGTCCGCGACGGTCTCAAACCGGTACACCGGCGTATCCTTTACGCCATGTTCCACGATGAAGGGAACACGAGCGACAAGGCATACAAAAAATCCGCCAAGGCAGTCGCCGCAACCATGGGTAATTATCACCCGCACGGTGATACTGCGATCTACGATACGCTCGTGAAGATGGCTCAGCCGTTTTCCTATAGGTATACGTTGGTGGATGGTCAGGGTAACTTCGGATCGATAGACGGCGACTCGGCAGCAGCAATGCGTTATACCGAGGCTCGTCTCACCAAAGCCGCCGAATCTCTTCTGGAGGATATCGACAAAGAAACCGTCGATTTCGTCCCGAACTTCGACGAATCTTCCCAGGAACCGGATGTTCTTCCAAGCAGGATACCCAATCTTCTGGTGAACGGTACAACAGGTATCGCGGTCGGTATGGCGACCAACATGATGCCGCATAATCTTGGAGAGGTCTGTGATCTGGTCGATGCCTACATCGATAACCCGGAGATGCAGCTCGATGAGATGATGAAGATCCTTCCGGCACCGGACTTCCCGACAGGCGGTAAGATCATGGGTACTGACGGTATCGTCAATGCCTATCAGACCGGTCAGGGAAAAGTCATTCTCCGCGGTATTGCCGAGATTGAGGAGCGTAAAAAAGGATTCGAGCAGATCGTTATCACCGAGATCCCCTATCAGGTGAACAAGGCATCGATGATCGAGAAGATTGCCGAACTTGTAAAAACGAAGGTGATCGAAGGCATCAGCGACATCCGTGATGAGTCCGATAAAGACGGGATCCGTGTTGTCATCGAACTCAAGCAGAATGCTCAGGCCAATGTTGTTCTGAATCAGCTTTACAAGCATACCCAGCTCGAAAATTCATTTGGTATCATAAATCTGGCGATCGTTGATAAGAAACCGAAGATCCTTTCGCTCGTCGAACTTCTTCGCTATTTCATCGCTCACCGTGTCGATGTCGTTCGCAGACGTTCTCTCTTTGATCTGCGGAAAGCAGAGGAGCGGATGCATATCATGGCAGGTCTTTTAAAGGCCCTCGATATGATCGAAGTGGTGATCGCGACCATCCGTGCCTCTCCGGAGGCTTCTGTGGCACAGGAAGCTCTTGTTTCGAAGCTTGGCTTTTCCGAAGCACAGGCCGAGGCTATCCTCAAAATGCAGCTTCGCCGTCTCGCGGCCCTTGAGCAGCAGAAGATCGTGGATGAGACCACGTCACTCCAGCTGATCATTGACAAACTCACCTGGATATTATCGTCTGAGGAGAACATCCTCTCGGTCGTCAAGACCGAGACCGCCGAGGTCCGTGCAGCATACGCCGATGAACGCCGGACCCGGATCGACTATACTGCCAACACCGACTTCAACATGATGGATCTGATCCCGGACGAACAGACCCTTGTCATGCTCACGACCCAGGACTACATCAAGAGAGTCCCTCTGGATCTCTACCGCCAGCAGAAACGCGGCGGCAGAGGCGTGATTGGGATGACCACGAAAGACGAGGATTCCGTGGATAAAGTCTTCATGGCGAGCACGCATGATTATCTGCTGTGTTTCACGAACAAAGGCAGAGTTTACTGGCTCCGCGTCTACGAGATCCCCGAAGGTTCAAGGACCAGTAAGGGCAAGGCGATCGTCAATCTGCTGAACCTTACTGATGAGGAGGTTTCGGCGGTCATTCCGATGCGGGATTTCGATGCTGAAAAGAATCTTCTGTATGCAACGAAGAAAGGCCGTGTGGGCAAGTTCAGTCAGGATCTGTTCTCACGGCCAAGGACCGGGGGGATCATCGGCATCACGCTCCTCGACGGCGATGAGCTTGTTGATGTGGTCGTGACCGGCGGCAGTTCCGATGTCGTTCTTACGACCGCGTTTGGTCAGGCACTCAGATTTACCGAAGATGAGGTCAGGGCGACCGGCCGCGGCACCCAGGGTGTTATCGGCATCAGGCTGAAGTATGAGGGCGATTATGTCTGTGCTCTTACCCTGGTCGAGACCCAGTATCTGCTGATGATCACCGACAAAGGATATGGTAAGAGGACCGAGTTCGATGCATTCATGGGTCATGGACGCGGCACCCAGGGGGTAAAGTCTATCGTTGCGAACTTCGAGCGCGGCAAAGTCGTCTCCTCGCTCGCGGTCTCGGATGATGATCAGGTCATCATCACGACTGCTGCAGGCGTTGTGCTGCGAACCCAGGCTTCGGACATCTCGATCCAGGGACGCGGAACACAAGGCGTTCGCGTAATCCGTGTCGACTCAGGTGACAAGGTCACGGGTGTTGCTATTGTCCCGCCTGATGAGGCCGATCCCATTCTGCCGGAAGGCGAAGATCAGGCCTGATCTTTTTTTTTCTTTTTTTCAGATATCCGTTCTGTTTTGGATGCGGGGAGCGTTCAGATGTTTTTCACTGATTACTCAATGAAGAGCGGGAGCCAGGTGACATCTTTAATGCATATCTCCGCCAAATAGTACAGCATCCATGTCCTACATCGACCCGATCGTACTAATCATCGCCTTTGGTGCAGCATCAGTCTCGTTTCTGTGGCTGAGAGACACCCGCATCTTTGTCAGAACCGGTAAAGAGGGGTATCGGAAAGCCGCCTATCACGGTGTTCTTTATTCGGCTCTGGGATGGTTCGGCTGCGCTCTTGCCGGTTTTGCTGAAACTACATTTATGTATCTGGGTGTCGGCTGTATGCTGATCGCTTTGTATCTCCAGTCCAGACTGAAGAAAGAGGATGTATGGGTAGGGAATGAATCTGCATGGACCCGGTTCATCGGATCGGCGCCACGTCAGGAGAGAAAATAAATATGATACAAAAACCCCGCGGAACAAGAGACTTTCTTCCGGCTGAAATGGCACAGCGCCGGTTTGTTGAACAGAAAATGCGGTCCGTCGCGGCAGGATTCGGATACGGCGAGATCGTAACGCCCATGTTCGAAGAGCAGGAACTCTTCACGATCAAGTCTGGAGAAGGGATCATCAATGAGATGTATGCATTCGAGGATAAAGGCGGCAGAAAACTGACGCTTCGCCCGGAACTCACCTCTGCTGTTCTGCGTGCATATGTCAACGAGGCGCAGATGGCGCCAAAACCTCTCCGCTGGTTTTACTTTGCGGAATGTTTCCGGTATGAACGCCCGCAGAAGGGAAGATACCGGCAGTTCTGGCAGTTCGGCTCCGAGCTGATCGGTGCCGATTCTGCAGCTGCTGACGCTGAAGTGATAGCCCTTGCTTATGAATTACTGAAATGCAGCGGCGTCCGCTTTGTTCTGAAAGTCGGCCATCTAGCTCCGATGAAGTATCTTCTTGCCGATCTCGATGCCCCGTCGCAAAAACAGGTCATGGCAACTCTTGATAAACGTGATATGGAGTTGCTTGAAACAACGCTTTCGGCTATTGGCCGTTCTGATCTGTTTGCTTCGTTAAAGGTCCTCACCACGGCAAAAACACTTCCGGAAATATTTGCCGTTACGGGAGATATCCCGGAAAAAACGAGGATCGAGGAGACCTTCGTCTATCTCGAAGCACATAACATCCCCTTTGAACAGAACTTCGGGATCGCCCGGGGTCTTGACTACTACACAGGCATGGTCTTTGAAGGATTTGCCGACAATCTCGGTGCGGAAAATCAGATCCTCGGCGGCGGGGCTTACCGTCTCGCCCATCTTTTCGGCGGAAAGGATGTTCCCTCCTGCGGATTTGGCATAGGGTTCGACCGTGTCATGGTCTCCCTGGGGGAGTTCTCCCTCGAGACAAAACCGGTGACCGCGGTCATCTGCACACCCGAGACCCGGATCCCTGCATACAAAGCGGCCGCCTCTCTCCGCAGTGCAGGCATCACTGCGGTGATGGACCTTCTCGACAGAGGATTTGGCGCCCAGCTGTCTTCCGCTCTGAAGTCAGGCGCATCATTTGCAGTCGTGATCGGAGAAAAGGAGGCGGCAGCCGGAATCATCACCCTCAAAGATCTCACCACTGCTGTCCAGACCGAGATGCCGATCGAAGATGCCGTTGAGGTTATCCATGGTTCTTGCCGATGAGCTGGCCAAGAAACAGCGAAGCATCAGTGTAGCGGAATTTTTTGAAAAAAATAAACAGATGCTTGGTTTTGATTCTCCGACAAGGGGGATCATCACCACCATAAAAGAGGCGATCGACAACTCGCTGGATGCCTGCGAAGAGGCACAGGTCCTTCCTGATATTCTCGTTTCGGTCAGGCGGATCTCGAATGATGTTTTTCGTGTGGTTGTCGAAGACAACGGTCCGGGCATCGTTCCGGAAAAAATGCCGAGCGTTTTTGCCAAACTTCTCTACGGCTCACGGTTCCATCAGGTGAGACAGACCCGCGGCCAGCAGGGGATCGGCATATCGGCTGCGGTTTTGTATGCTCAGCTGACGACCGGAAAACCGACGATTGTAACCTCCCGGACCGATGCAAAGAACAAAGCGCACACGATGTCGCTTGTCATCAAAACAGAGACAAACGAGCCGGAAGTTCTCTCTCACGAAGAAGTTGACTGGATCCTTCCTCACGGAACGCGTGTACAGCTCGAGTTCAAAAGCAACATCGCGGCAAGAAAAAAGCTGATCGAGTATCTGAAATACACCTCGATCGTCAATCCTCATGCGAAGTTCCGTGTCGAGATCGATGACGAATCTTTCACGTTTGAACGTGTTTCGTCCGAGGTTCCCCCGTGTCCGGTGGCGATAAAACCCCACCCTTACGGCATAGAACTAGGTGTCTTAAAACGGATGACGACCGCATCCGATCTGCCTCTCAAGGAGTTTTTGGTTGATAGTTTCTCGAAGGTCGGGGAAAAAACCGCCCTTGAGATATGCAGTTCCGCAAAACTTGATCCTGGGGTGAAGGTCACATCACTGGGTCTTGATTCTCTCAATCCTCTCCTTGATGCGATGCAGACAACGAGGATCCCGGCTCCTTCGGCTTCGCAGTGTCTGTCTCCTATCACCGACGAACTTATCGTCAAAGGCATGGAGAAGGAGTTCGAGCTTGACTTCATCAAAGCCCGGACCCGTCCGGGAAGTGTGTACGGCGGGCACTCGTTCATCGTGGAGGCTGCGATCGGTTATGGCGGCAAACTCCCTCCCGAAGGAAGCGCAATCCTCCTGCGGTTCGCGAATCGTGTCCCTCTGCTTTATCAGCAAGGGGCCTGCATCATCACGAATACGGTTCAGAATGTGAACTGGAAATCCTACGGGGTCTCCCAGTCCGGACTTCCCACCGGACCAATCCTCATCCTCGTCCACGTGGCAGCGACAAGCGTTCCTTTCACGAGCGAGTCAAAGGACGCCATTGCGGCCGTTCCGGAAATTGAGCGGGAGATCACTCTTGCTCTGCAGGAACTTGGCCGCGACCTCAAGATGTTTTTGTCTCGCCGTGATCGGAACAAACTTCAGGATGATCGTGCCCGTGCGATCTGCTCGGTTATCCCTCTTATAGCTGCAAAAGTAGGGGTAATCGTGGAGCTTCCGACTCCTGACACTTCGCTTATCGAAGGAAGAATCATGCGCAGGGTGGTTCTCAAGAAAAGTGCTGCAGGCGGCAAAGTTATGCTTCATATCGACAACTACACAACAAAAGAACAGGAGATCTCGTTGTATGATATCTCGGGAGACAACGCAGGTGATGCAACTATACCTCCTTCGTTCGTATCAGAAATGGATGGTGAGTACACGAAGATCTGGAAGGTCACTCTCTCTGCAGGTGAAGCATTCGAAGTGACCTATACCGGCAGCGGCGGCGGAATGATCGAGATGCAGGGTGTTGCTGAAAACCTCAAAGTGGTGGTGGATCTGGATGTCTGAACCGACCGAGAGAGACACGGCAACGAAGAAGCGTCTTATGGAGATGGCCAAAGTCTGGTATGATCAGATGAATAATGGCGAGATCCCGTCGATCACTCTTCCTACCAGGACAAAATACAATATCGAGTATGATGATGAGTCCGAGGTCTGGAAGTATGGTGATAAAGAGTCCGTCAGAAATGCCGGGACTGCGAAATCTGCCACGCACATGCTCAAGATGGCATATGTCATCTGGTTTATTAAAACTCAGCTGCAGGAAAACCGCTCCTCGACCTTAAGAGAAATGTATTACATTTCGGAGGGCTGGAAACAGGCAAAGTTTGGAGCCCAGAATGAGAGTAATTATCTGATCGAGGATCTGGAGATCATCACCGCTTTGCAGAGAGAGTTTTTCCATATGCGTCCGGAAGAGGACGGGGCGTCGATTTTCGGACCGATCCGTGTCCGGGAAAATACACGACGCGGCATGAAAGAGATCCATTGTCAGGATGACGTGGGAGAAGCAGGATACAATATTCCAAATAATGTGGAAAACGTGGAACTTGTGGATCATGATGCTTCCTGTGTTATCGCCATCGAAACAGGCGGTATGTTTTCCCGTCTGCAGGAGAATGGTTTTGATGAAGATTATAATGCCGTCCTTCTTCACCTGAAGGGTCAGCCCGCCCGGGCGACAAGACGTATGCTGAAACGTATGAACGAGGAGCTGGGGATCCCTGTTGTGGTCTTCACCGACGGCGATCCCTGGTCCTACCGGATTTATGCATCCGTTGCCTACGGTTCGATCAAGTCAGCTCACATGTCCGAGCTTTTGGCAACGCCGTCTGCCCAGTTCATTGGTGTCAAGCCTTCGGATATTCAGCGGTACAATCTGCCTGCCGATAAACTTACGGAACAGGATGTCTCAGCACTGCGGGCTGAACTTACCGATCCGCGGTTTGCGACCGATTTCTGGAAGAAGGAGATCAATCTCCAGCTTGAAATGAACCTCAAGTCGGAACAGCAGGCATTTGCAAGCCGCGGTCTTGATTTCGTTACAAAGGAGTATCTTCCCTCCATGCTCTCGGAAATAGGTGTCCTGAAACGCTGATGAATCCGTCCAGCCTTGCGCTTTATCTTGGTGTTTTCGCGTCGATGGCGCTTTCAAATGCAGTTGTCCCGGTCCTTTCGTTTATCACGCCGGATCCCGGTCTGCAGGGAGCCATCTATGCGGCCTACTTTTTAGGCGCATTTTTCATGGTTTTTCCTGCCGGCTGGATTTCAGATACGATTGGGCGTCCGCCTCTGATAAAACTCGGTCTCCTTGGGACATGTGTTTCCGGTCTTCTGATTTGGTTTTTCCCGGGAGATCCCTTGTTTACGGTATCACTGAGATTTCTGGAAGGCCTTTTTACCGGAATGTTCGTCTCTTCAGCATTATCGTATGTCAACTCAGAGGCTGATCATAAAAAACTGTCCGGGATGTACATTGCTTTGCTGAATGTCGGTCTGGTGGCGGGACTTGTGATCCCAGGAATTCTTGCAGCATATCATCCCTATGCCGGGGTCTTCGTATTTTCTGTTCTGAGCGGATGTGCATTTCTTACTGGGATATTTTTCCGTGACCCTGCAGGTTTTGTCTCACTCAGGATCCCGATTCGAACGATTCTCTCCATAACCCAGTATCATAAATGGCTTTGGGTGACGCTGTTTGTTTTTGCCGGGGCGACCGGTGTTGTTACAAGTATGTATCCGGAGATGTCGGGATATTCTGCTGAGATCTCCGGGGTTGTGACGGCACTGATGAGTTTTGCCACCGCAGTATGTGTCTACGTTGCTTCACATATGGCTTTATCCGATTCGCTGGGGGTTATTCGAAAGACAGCCGTTCTTCTTGCCATTTCCATTCCGCTCGTTCTCATCACACCTTTTGGAATGATCATCGTCGGCGGTGTATTCGGGGTAATATCGGCTGCTGTATTGAATTATATCGCTGTCACCCCTCATCCACAGGGCGTGATGAATGGCCTCTATACCACGATGCAGTATGCAGGAATGGCCGCTTTGCCGTTCGTAACTGGTCTTCTCGTCACCCCGCTTGGTTATCTATGGGTTTTTGTGAGTGTCGGTATTCTGGTTTTGGCCGGGGGTCTTCTGATCGTCCGGTGTCCCTGTTATGTCCCTGCGTTACGGTAACTGCGGGTTTTCCCTCTTTACCGTCGTTTTTTCCTAGGGTGGTAGTGATGTTGGGGTACGGTTGTCCCGGGAAGCAGGCATTCGGCAGTCCCCGTCCGGCAGTCTTTCACTGGTGTCCTGCAGTACTCCAGTATACTTAGTGCTCTCTCGGCTCCGACCGCCGGCTTGGTTGCCTCCAGCCATAAATAAAATCCCACTCTGGAAGGCGTCGGGCGTTCGTATTTGAATCCGCCTGTTTTTGACGGAACCATCTTTAGATATGTCCGCTGTTTCTTTGGTTTGAGATAAATGACCGGCGACATCTCGGGATAATCTACGGCAAGGATCACCCGCGAGTAGTTTTCCTGCAGAGAATCGGCATCAAGAATCTCCGATTTGACCCTGAGACCGTAATTTGCGATCAATGTCTTGATCGCAGAAGGATACAGACCTCCGCAGATAACTTTTTTCACCAATGGCGAGACAGACGGATCTGAGAAGTACTGATCGGGCGAGATCTCATGATCAATGGCAAAAAACAGTTTTGTGAGTGCGTCATCATGGAGTTTTTTGTAATCGAAGTCACGTATCTTTAAGGTCTCGCTGGGGATAAGGACCGGATTTTTTTCCGGATGTGTCAGAAAGGATGTGATTCGGAGACCTTTGAGACTGGATTTCATTACTTCGCATTCATGGGTCCCGATGTAGGCATTGTCGGGATCGGCTACGAGCCTTCTGACGACCTGAGTTCCCGAGATATCAACGGAGGAGAACAGAATGAATCCGACATGTTCCTGATTAAACATATAACCGAACAGCTTTTTCTTATAGATGATTTCTGCTTCCAGATCCTTCAGATCGGCTGGACTGGTCACGATCTCGCTGAATACGACCTGTTTGTCTTTATCGAAAAGGAGGAGATCGACTTCTGCCAGATCCTGACCATTTCCTCTGACTCTGATATCACCTTTTTCTGCCGAGTAAATCCCATTCACGCCGAGCCTGATTTTTTCCCGGTGTTTGGGGACATCAGCACCTTTTCTGACGATCTTTTTGATGGTGTCGGTTTTTTCCGCGATCCTGATGAGCTGTTCGTATATGAGATTTTCAAACCAGTATCCCTCGGCTGTGCGCATCAGCATGATGTCTTCGGAAAAAAGGTTTTTGCGTTCAGCTGGACGCATGTGGCGCAGTGCTCGTACCGCCATCGCCCGATCGGGTTTATAGTGGCTGAACTGCTCACTAATCCACGAGAGCATTACAACTCTCCGCTATGTTGTTTCATAATGTATTTTATGCGAGGATGAGTATCCTTCGCGTGAGACTTTTATGCACTCTCTGCTCGTAGTATCCGATGATCTCAAAGAGATCTCCTGCGAGAGGTCTGATGTCTTTATGCGTCACGATTACAGCTCTGCCTCCGGATTTCAGGACACGCCGTATCTCTTTGAGAGATTCGGTGTAGAGGGTATCAATGCTCTCTGCACCTATGGTGGTCGACTGACCATATGGGAGATCGGTTGCAATGGCATCAAAAATCCCATCCGGGTAAGGCATGTTCGTTGCATCGGCTCGAATGTATGCTCCGTTTGGCAGGTTCTGTCTGCATCCGTTGAGCATCTCGGGGTCGTAGTCGCTTCCGACTGCATCGATCCCCATCATATCACATTCCAGCAGCATTCCTCCGGTCCCGCAGAAGGGATCACATAGGCGCTGACCAGGTTCGACATGTGTCAAATTTACCATTGTCCGCGCCATCAGCGGCATCATTACGCCGGGGTGGAAGAATGCCCTTCTCTGGGGATTTCGATAGGCATATGATCCGCGATCGATGGTATGGAGTACCTGGCCGAAGAAGCATCTTCCGTTCGTAAAGACAGCGCGGTATTCTACAGCCGGGTCATTGAGATCGACTGTCCCGCGAATTTTGTGTCCCATCATGCGCTCGAGTTCCAGTTGGGATGCATTGACGGTGACAGGATGAATCTTTCTTACCCGGCAGCAGAATGTGCCGGGGGCTATGAGAAGGAGATGGTCAAGGAGGTTTTCGAGAGCCTCCTTTGACGCATCACATTCTCCAAGGAGACGCATTACTACGTGCGTCTGTGCGAGCCGTGTTGTTCTCCCCGGATCATCTACTTCAGCTATGGCAATGCCGTTTTCTGTACGGGTAACTTTGCCCACACAGGATAACTCGGCGATCGCCAGAGGCAGGTTCTCTCCGGAGAGTTCAAACAACAGGTTCATCCGCTTTATACATGTGCCGTCTGGCTAATAATATCTGTGGGCTCCGCCAGCGTCTGTGCTTTACTGCAGGAAATTTATTTCCTGGGATCAGATGATCTCTTTTCGTTTAATGTACCAGATCTTCGCACATTTTTCCGGGTGATATCGAAGTTTCGCCTCGCGAAGACCGGCGACGTCCATATCGGACTCGCGATTTATCCACGTGTATTTTCCCAGAAGATGTCTGGCAGTTTCCTGATTGATGACTTTGTAGATGCCTTTGTATTGGGATAAGCCTTTTTCAAAATGAATGACTGCCGTTTCATAATTCATCTCTCCCCAAATGGCCACAGCTCCTATTTTGTTTTTGGGGTTGACACGGATCACCAGCCCTTCACACCCGAGTTCAGTCCATTTTTGCAGTGCGGTATGTGCTGCTCTGACTTCTTCGTTGAGAACGGTGTTTGTATCGGTGTTTTTTGCATCGTTCCACTTGTCGAGCATATCATGGAGTTCAGGAATGATGTCCGGTGTGATTTTCTCGATGGTGTATTGGTATTTGGTATTGAACCGGTTGATATGTCTGCGGATGTTGAGATATTTTTGTCCGGAGAGGTCAGCCAGTTCTTTTGTTCTGTAGTAGTAATCGCTGCATCCCCGTGAGTGATAGACCGGGGTCTCGGGATGGTAGAGGCGCATGTACGGGATGTATTTGTCTTCATAAAAGGCAATGGCGCAGTCTCCTGTGTGTTTTTTGGCAAAGGAGAGGAGTTCTTCAAAGAGAACGGGATCAAATTCGCCAACCGGGGCGTGGCAGGTGGTTTTTCCGTTGATAGTATTCGAAAGGATGAGGTGGTCGTTTATTACGGCATATTCGCAGGGGGAGTAGTGTTCCCATGAGATGAGCGTAAGGAAGTTGTGTTCGGAGTGATACTGGGGAAAACGCCGGAAGTAGTCGTCGATGAGGTTTTTGTCTTCGAGCTTTATTTTTTTGAAGTCAGTTTTTTTCATGTTCAAAGAGCATCGGTGTGTAGTTTTTCATTTCAGAGAAGCCTGATCTGCGGTAGATCGATTCTTTACCTGGTGCAGAGATGAGGCCGATCCATGTCAGGCCGTGCGCCGATCCCAGGCGCGTCAGCGTTTTTGCTATGCGCTCTCCGATGCCGCGTCCGCGGTATTCGGGGAAGACAACTACGTCCTGAATGTATCCGTCAGCAACGCCGTCGGAGATGATGCGCCCCATTCCGACTGCGCGATTCTGAGTGTCGTGGGCGATGAGGAAGATGAAGCTGCCGTCTATGATCTGCGCGATGCGGTCTGTGCACCAGCCCATTTCCCACCACCCTCCGGTCCTATAAAGGTCGATTATTTCGGATTTTTTCCATGAGCGGACTATGCTTAGGGTTATTTCTTCTTCTGACAATGGCGGTAATGTCCTGTAATTTTTTCGTTATATTTTCATCTGGGCGGTTTGGGATTATGATATTTATGGTCCGTTCTTCTCATCAAAACAGATGTGTTTATATGTATGTTTCTCTAACATTATTACCTCACAAGACGCACGATTCGGGCCTTGTCCTGCCGGTTTCTTCCGGCGGGGCTTGTCTGCTCTGATTCGGTGGGTTTATAAGTGATTGGGGGTAACTATGTTACCTC
>JAYFOG010000016.1:0-20887 GCA_034932965.1 Methanocorpusculum sp. | reverse complement strand
TGCTCAATGAATCTCTCCCTCACGGGAGGCGCTGGGGCGCCGACAGGATTTGCCCGAACGGTCCCGATGAAGGGACGAGCCGTTGGGTCAAGCGGGTTGGCGACGAAGTCGACGACCTTAGCGGAGCAAGGCTTTGCCTTGCGACTTGACCCGACGAGCGAGAGTGAGGATCAGCAAATCCGATTCTGGGAGCCCGAAGGGCGATATTCGCGCCGATTCGCGGTTGGTTTTTCTCTTGTGTCTACACCCAGCCGTACCCTTCCTGAATTGGATTCACACCCACACCGCGTAAGTCCTATCAAAAAAAAACGATAAGATGAATTGCCGTTCAGCCGTTCGTCTGGGAAAGCAGCTCCGTCAAAACAGCCGCGAACGCATTCATCTGCAGATACTCATTGTTCCCCTCGACAAGCATCACATCCGTCTTCGAAAACAGAAGTGCGAGATCAGGCGTCATATCCCCCATCAGAGATAGTCTGATCTGCCGCAGCAGATCGCCCGCACTCATCCCGTATTCGATCAGAAGATTCTCGAGGATCTTCTGGGCAGCGGCAGCATCCCCTTTCCCTGCAGCAAGGATCGCCGCGGCAGCCAGCTCGCCGGTCTCGGTCCTCATCAGCTCGGAAAGATCCTCTACCCCGTGCAGAGCCATAAGTTCCAGCCAGACGAGCGCCTTTCTCAGATCGCCTGCGGACCCAAGGATCAGCATATCGAGCGTCTCGTCCGAAACGGAACCCGTGAGCCCCTCCTTCTCGAGAACGTCTTTCAGACAGCCCCGCATCGTTGTTTCATCGATCGGCAGAAAGTAAAGCGGAACGCACCGGGACCTGATCGGGTCGATGATCGAAGCAAGCGAGTTTGTCACAAAAATGAACCGGCAGGTCTGACTGTACTGCTCCATGATCCGGCGAAGGGCGGCCTGGGCATCCTTCGTCAGATCGCCTGCTCCGTCGAAGATGATCAGACGAAACGGCGCCGAAAGAGGCTTTAGGGAAGCATGCCATCTGACGACATACTTGAAGTTCGCCAGAACGGATTTGTTCTTCTGATACAGATGAGCGAACCGGTCGTTCTCTGCAAAATAGGTGTGACCCTGAGAAAACATCACGCTCACCGGAAGGATGGTCGTATTCTCCGCAGCGGATTCGGTATAAAACAGCCGGGAGAAGACCTCAAGTGCAGAGGTCTTTCCGCAGCCGCTTCGCCCGATCACGAGCAGATGCGGGAGATTCCCCTGCTTTGCGTAGGCCGAGAGCTGTTTTATGGGACTCGTCTGTCCGATCACCTCTTCAAAGGAGGCGGGACGGTATTTTTCAATCCAGAGCATGTGAAAGATATTCCTGCATATCCTTTATCGCCTGCCTGAGGAAATATTTTGCGTCGATCTCAGGCATGGAGACCGTCTCTCCCGCGGCCTTCAGCCGAACGCATTCGCGGGCGATGTTCGGCAAAGCGCGGGTCACCTCGTCGATGATCGGGAGAGTTGCGGTCTTTGACGTCCGGTCGATCGGGTTCAGATCGACCGTGATCACCAGTTTGCCCATCGAAACAAGAGCCTCACACCGGTCACCGTCTTCCAGAGGGACTAAAACGACGTCGGCCGAACCGATCCCGTCCGGGCGGCAGAGACCCCGGCCGTGGGGAAGCGGAACACACCGTTCGGCAGGCCCTTTGGAAACGATGCAGCCCGCATCTTCCAGAACGCCAGTCACGAGCGCGATCCGCTCCTCTGTTCTGTGGAACAGATTCACCTCGACCTCGGCCCCGCTTGCCTTCTGCAGCTCTGCGATCTCACGGCCTGCAAGTGCCGCAGTATTTCCATTGATGGAAAGCACCGGGTGTTTTGCCGCGAGCAGAACGCGGGCGGCAAGTTTCTCGGCCTCCAAAGCCGAGGCCGGTGTTTTTTCGCCGAGCAGATAATCGAACGCTTCGCCGCGGCCGTGGGAGGTCAGACCCTCCAGTGAGACGACCCCGGTTTTTGTGTGGGCGGCAAGCTGTTCTCTTGTTATCAAAGATCTGTATCTTGGGTGGGATGACGGAATATCAGACATGGTTTTCCTCCAGGATCACCGGTCCTGATCTGCTGACATGCAGACGGACCGGTTCTCCGAACTGTTTCAATACTTTTTCAGCCGCGGGACCGACGGCAAAGACGCTGTTTCCAAGCATCGTCATGGATGCGGGGATGCCTGCCGCTTTACAGGCGGCAAGGACGGGCAGGAGATCCGGCGGCAGAAGCCCGCTCTTTTCTGCGAACGAGGCGGAGTTCTCCATGAACTCCGCAAGCGAAGCCGGCTCCTTGTCCGGAAAAGCGGCCGCGACCTGACGCATCTTCTCTTCCGAGGTGATGACATCATGCGTGGAGATGCCGCCAAACGAGACAGTCCAGATCTCGTCGTCAGGATAGAGCCGAAGCGTCACGCCCGCGATCCCTGCCTGCGTCCTGACGACAAGACCGCCGCCGGAGGCCGCCGTCACATCGCCGAGGCCTGTTCCAAAGGCAACTTCCACGGCATGTGCTTTTGCCGAGATCTCTTCCGGCGTGAGTCCGAGGGAAAAAACGCAGTTCGCCGCATGATACGAAGCGAGAAGCCCTGCGGCGCTCATCCCGAACCCGGCTCCCATCGGCATATCGACCGTCACCAGGACGTCCGCCGTCACGCCGAGCGTGGTGAGCACCTCGCGGATCAGCCAGTCGTCAGCGGTCCCGTCGCCGATCCTGATGCTGATCCTTTCTGCTTCCTGCATTCTGACGGTGACTCCTTTGTCGATGACGACGCCTGCGCCGAGACTGCCGGTCGTCTGGACGGAGCTGCCGTCGATCCGCTTAAAGTATCCGGAAATATGGCCCGGAGCAAATGTTACACAAGAACGTCCCATACTTTCCCTGCGATCTCGTCTTTTGTTCCCGACACCGTTTCTTTGTGATCCTTTTGTAAAAAGACATATTCGCCGAAGGCGGATCCCATTGTCTCCGGTCTGTTTGCAAGAACAAGGACGATGTTATCGTATTCGAGAAGAGAACGTCCCTCTTCTTCTGCGTCCCTGCCGAGCTTGAAGCCGACGATTTTTATTCCCTTTGCAGATATCTTCGTGATGAGTTTTTCAAGAGGTTCAAGCGTCACGGACGTCTCTTGACCGCTAGGTATCTTGCCGTTCACCCTCTTCGGAGAAAAGTCCGAGATAGCGGCGGCCGAGAGATAATAGTCGGCTCCTTGTGACTCCCGAAGGACCGCGTCATGCATATCGGCCGCGGTGGTCACGGGCACGTTTTTCACGCAGGGAACGATGCCGTGTATCGGATTCATCACGAGGGTCACCTCGGCGCCGAGACGGAACGCTTCAAGCGCGAGCTCCTTTGCCATCGTTCCGCTGGATCTCGTCGTCAGAATGCGGACATCGTCCAGCTCTTCGCGGCAGGATCCTCCGGAGATGAGGACACGCCTGCCTGCAAGCTTCTGTACGGCGGCCGCGCGCTCGACATGCAGACATATCTCCCCGATGTCAGCGATCTTTGCCTTCTCCTCCTCCATTCGCGGAGGGACGACATCGATCCCGTACTCTTTGAGGGTCTCGAGATTTTTCCTGACTGCCGGGTGGCGGTACATCGATTCATGCATCGCCGGAACGACGACGACCGGCATGCCGCGGCCGATCGCGGTGGTCGCAAAAGTAGTGATTATTGTATCGTCGATCCCGCAGGCGATCTTGGATATGGTGTTTGCCGTGGCCGGCGCTATCAGAAGAAGATCCGCTTCGCCGCCTTCTCCGCAGTATTTCACATGCTCGACCATGCCGGTGATCTGCGTCAGCGCAGGATTCTGACACGCATAGGTCAGCGCATCGGGGTGGATGATCCCGCAACCTGCGGGACTGATGATGCCGGTCACTTTCGCTCCGCGGCGTCTGAGCTCGTGAGCGAGTTTGATCGTCTCGACAGCGGCGATACTGCCGCAGACGCCGAGAACGACATGGATATCGGTTAGTTTTTTCATAGCAGTTTCACATCCCAGACCGAGTGCCAGAGGCGCCCCGCATACTTCTTTACTTTATGTTCGCTGATGATATACCTATAACCTGCTCCTTCAAGGCTTTCGGAGATGGCGTTTTTCCGGTCCCCGACCCCGTGGACATGCAGAACCGTGCCCGGTTCCGCGTGATCGAGCGCGTGTTTCAAAAACTCCGGAGCTTCGAAGTGACCCATGAGGATCCGGTCGTAGACTCCGGTGAGTTTCTCGCGGCAGTCGCCGAGTTCCGGGGTGACCCTTCCGGCGAGCCCGTTTGCCTGGATGTTTTTCTGCAGATAGGCAAAAGAGACCGGATTGATCTCGGCTGCATGAACGTTTCCTCCGGCAAGCGCCGCTGAGAGCGTGAAGTAGCCGATGCCGGCAAACATGTCGGCGATCCGCTCGCCGGGTCTGACGAGAGAGCGGAGCCGGAGTTTTTCTCCCCTGTTTCCCTGCGAGAACATCACCTGCGAGGGGTCGAGCGTGTAGATGATCCCGGCTTCCCGGAAGGTGACTTCATGGGGCTGACCATGGAGGACAGCGATCTTCGGCGTGCGCATGACCCCTTCGTGCGCTGCGGCGTGCAGCACGCTAGCGGGATGTTCCCAGGCGATGAGAGCTGCGAGCTGTTCTGCCGTCGGCGCATCTCCGTGCAGGAGCAATATGTCGCCCAACCGCTGATAGCCGGGGCCGTCATACGGCCGTCGGTCAGGGATCTCGCCGTCGAAAGGGTAACCTTCCTTTACGGGGACGAAGGCATACTCTCCTTCGCAGTAGACGCGGCGGGTCAAATCGACCCAGGGTTCACTCGCTGAGTTCGGGAGCGATCGCTTCGAAATCTTCCTGATCTTCATCTCTTCCAACTAACACAAGCGTTTCTCCGTCACGGACAAACAGGATGGTGTCGCCTTCTCTTGTGTCGAGCCAGGAACGCTCTGCTATCTCTTCGGTCATGCCGGTTTTGGGGTCGAGGAATCCCAGAAGTCCGGCATCTTTGTAGATGACGACGCCTGTTTCGGTTTCGTGGATGTTGCCGAGAAGGGGGTCGGTTTCATCTTCTCTGAATGCACGGGACTGGCCGGTCGCGAGGTCGAGGACAAAGAGCATGTCTTTTGACTGGCGCAGGATCTGGAAGTACTCTTTTCCGTGTCTGATGATGTCGCCGCGGGCAAATCTCGGGAGCCGAAGTGAGTAGGTGACACGGTAGATATTGATGCCGCCTTTTTGTCCGACGAGTTTGGGGTGGGTGGTGAATGAGCCGCCGAGCGCTCCGCAGATGTCGTGGGAGATGGAGGCGCCGATGGTCTGCGAGCTGAAGACGATGTCGATGCCGTCTTTGGTCTCGTCGATGTCGGATACGAAGGAGAGCCGGTCGCCGGCGGTCTGGAGCTGGTCTTCGATCTGGTAGGCGATCTCGGCTGCACGGCGAAGTTCGAACGGGGTGGGTTTTCTTCCCGAAGCTCTGACCTGGATGACGCCTTCATAGTAGCTTCCGGCGATCCGGCAGCAGCGGTCGCACTGTTCACGGGCCCAGACGAGTTTGACCTTTTTGGTCTCTTCGAGCGGGATGCCGTAGAGGGTCCCTGTTACATGGATCGTGGCAAGAGACCGGTTGCTGCTGGTGTCTATGATCCGGATGTCTTTTTGGATGTCTTCGACGTCTTTGTGGAAGCTGATGGCGCTGGCCGCGAGGTTCTGGCCGAGCTCTTCTTTGTCGACGGCGACGTCGGACCAGATGCCGGCGGTGTTTATCGAGCCGCAGGTGGGGCAGACGATACACTGGGCGCGGTCTGCGATCTCGACCCAGGCGGTGTCTTTGACGCGGCATTTTCCGCAGAGTTCGCCGTTTTCGGACGGGGCCCCGCATTTGGGACAGAAGCCTTGTGTGAGACTCATTATACTCCGTAGATCTGAGCGTGGGGGACGCCCGAGATGAGCAGACAGGATTCCATTTCGAGGAGGCCTGCTTTGATGGCTATGTCGCAGACGCGTTTTCCCATGAGGTTGGCGCTGCAGACGCCGGCGAGCGCTGCCAGAAACTCCTCTTCGGTGGCTTTTGTATCGCCGTAGAAGGAGGGATCTATTTCGACATCGCAGATAGGACTGGTTAATGTTTTTCCCAGGAGTTCAGCGTCGCATGCAGCGAGGATGCTGCCCTGTCCGGGGATATTGTGTATCTTGAGGTACATTGCTGTAATACATTTGGTGCTGATGGGTAAATAAGCAGTTGGCGGCGGCGGGCTGCTCCGAAGGAGCGGTCTTAGCTGAGGCGGGTTGGCGACGAAGTCGACAACCTCAGCTAAGCAAGGCTTTGCCTTGCGACCAAGCGAGGGTCGAAGACCCGAGTCGGAGAGCAAACCGAAGGTTTGTGAACAAGTCGATAGACTTGCGAGTGTGCGGGTTGGATGCGAAGCAGACAACCTTAGCTCTTCTCTTTTTTTGGCAAGGGGATTTGCATGCACCTCGGACTTTTACAAAATCGTTTCTCCACTGGCAAATACAACTGCGATCTTCATTTATTCCACCTCCTGCAAAATATCTCCAGAACCTGCAAGCAGCCACTTGTAAAGCGGAATAAACAAAATCCCGTCCTCTTCCTTCTCCACATCCTTAGTAATAACTATTCGCGCCTTAATCTTTCCTTTAAACGCATTCTCAAACTCATTCAGACCTTTGATCTCACGCTCGGGAATGTCGTCAGAATAACATACATTAATCGCCGAGAGCGTATAGTCCCTATGCTGGATCACGAAATCAACCTCATTCTTATCCTTCCAGAAGTAGATAGAATAGCCATTCTGCTTAAGATTTACAAACACAAGATTTTCAACCAGTCTGCCTTCATCCGCAGAAAAAGAAAACGCAACTGAATTTCTTAAACCAGTGTCGATCGTGTAGATTTTCTTATGACCCGCATTCTGACTTTTCAGCGAATAACTGAAATTCTGCAGCTCAAAAAGCAGGAAAGCGTCCTCCGCAAATGAAATATAATCAATAACAATTCTGGAATCTACATTATACATCAAAGCAAGCTTGCGGTATGAAAACGGAGCCGAGATATTTGTTATCAGATAAACAAGAAGCCTGCGAAGCACACTGTGGTTTCTGACTTCATGCATCTCCTCAATATCACGAAAGAGAATACTGTCAAAATACGCAGATAGATGATCTTTTCTGATATCCTGATTTTCAATTCTGACGGCTGCGGGGAAACCGCCATATTGAATATATTCTCTAAGCAGGAATGCGATCTCATATCTGCGGGTTATAAACTCTAATTTCTCGGACGGAACGGAAATATTTCTGAACTGCAGATACTCAGAAAAATCAAGCGGATAAACCTGAATTTTAAGATATCTCCCGCTTATCTTGGATGATAATCCTGAATCGAGAAGTTTTGCTGAAGATCCGGATATGATTATTTTATATTTTTTCAAATCATACCATGCTTTAAGCCACAGTTCCCATTTTGGAATCGTCTGAATCTCATCAAATATCAGCGTTATATCTTCATCTGCAGATACATTTTTCTGAAACGTTTCTAGAATATCCGGCAGAGGTTCCTGGAGTTTCTGGATGAGCGGATCATCACAGTTTACAAATAATATCCCAGATGGTTTTTTTCCTATTTGAATAAGTTCATCTACTGTTTGTTTAAGGAGAGTTGTTTTGCCTGAACGGCGGACGCCGTTCAAAACAACTATCTCCCCTGTTTCCAGATATCGTAATATTTTATGCAGATAGCGATGACGTTTTACCCCTGTGTCCTGTTGTATCTGAGACCAATGCGGGTTCTGCAAACTAAGTGCTGCAAGAAGTTCATCCATACCAATAAGTGTAACATTATACTACCTAATGTTATTGAATAAATGCAACATTATGATGTGATAAATTAAATTTATTGTTTGACATTATAATGACGCAAATATTGAACTGCGTGTGACATTGAAATGGATCATATTTTTTGTAATAGGACTTACGCGGTGTTGTGATCGCCACTGAGAAATACTGATGTACGTATAAGATGTACGTCGATTTCGTATGTGAGATTCTTTGGATGTTAGATCCAGCACAAGGCAAAGCCTTGCGAGCGTGCGGGCCGACGATCTCAGTCAGTTGAAAACTCCTGATAACTCATGCGATCTACAGCAGTCATGATGTTTTCAGATCGTTCACAGACGTTTTTTTCAAATAAATCATATTAATCAGCTGCTGTCCGTCTTCATACATAGCATGGTCGTAATTATCTACAAAAAAATTTTTAACAACGTGCGACTTTACAAATCCGCATTTTTCGTAGAAACGAAGTATCGCAGGAGTATCGCCCGTTCCAACATATATTTCGCTGCCGGACTTATTGTAGTGATCAGCAACAAAGGCAATCAGTTTTTGTCCATATCCTTTCCGTTGATATTTGGGAACGGTAACAATATTCTTGAGTTCAAATTTATCTGCCTGCTCTTGTGTAATAACGCAAATTGCCCTAACATCATCATCACCATCATCATCATACAAAGCGAACATATCGCCACGATATAGGTATTTTTCTATCATACTTACCTGTTCATCTGCAATAAGCAGCAAGTCCATATAGTTTGTCTTGTCGTTATCGTTGATTTTTACTATGTTCATTTGACATTTTCCCTTTCCATTTTCTATATTCTCCGCAGATCCATTATATCATTTCCATTTTCAAATAGGGGAACACACCTCTTTGTAATAAATATGTGAGGATATCCGGCGTTATCCTCACCCCCCCCCTTGCGCGAGGCGGGTCGGATGCGAAGCAGACGACCTTAGCGGAGCAAGTTTTCGGAGGAAACTTGCGATCAAGCGAGGGTCGAAGACCCGAGTCGGAGAGCAAGTTTTTGATTTGCGAACCCGCAGGGGCGAAGCCTTCGAGTACGCCCGCTGTCGTATTGCACCCTCCTTTCCGGCGAACAGAATCGGATTTGTTCAAACGGGATTCTTTGGATGTCACTCTTCATCACACGAAATTCACGAAAAATTTCACGAAAACACGAAAAAAGAAAAATCAGCTGGGTGTTGACCCATATCGTACCCTCCCCCGTCCCCCTCACAAATCAAAGATTTGCTCAGCTGAGGTCGGCCGCTTTCAGCGTCCAACCCGCCCACACAAAAAAGCACAAACACGCAAACCTTCGGTTTGCTCGGCTGAGGTCGGCCGCTTTCAGCGTCCAACCCGCCAACGAAAATCACCAAAAGGGGGACAGGGGCGGAGAGATGGAAGATCTTCTTTTTTTAAGGAAGAGAGTGAGCTCTTCTTTTTATCTCGGGGTGCGGGAGGGCGACTCCGGCGCGGAGCCCGACGCGGTGGGAATATCCTATTTGCCGATGCCACCGCCGTAGGGCGCGAAGCCTTCGAGTACGCCCGCCGTCGTATGTCGCCCCTTTTTCTTCGGGTGTGCTGCGTGAGGGAGGGGGCGAAGCCTTCGAGTACGCACGCTGTCGTATTGCGCCCACCTTTCTTCGGTTGTGCTGCGTGAGGGAGGGGGCGAAGCCTTGCTTGGCTGAGGGACCTAAAGGTCCCCGCCTCGGCTGAGATCGCCGGCTGCACCGTCGATCCGCCCAGTCGCAAGTTCTCACTTACGCACGGACTTGCTCCGCTAAGGGCGAACCTATCGGTTCACCCCGCCAACGAAAATCACCAAAAGGGGGACAGGGGCGGAGAAATGGATGTTCTTTTGCTTTTAAAAGGAGAGAGAGAATCTCTCATCTATTTTTTGGGGTGCGGGAGGTGACTGCGGAGTGAGCCGACAAGCGAGGGTCGTAGACCCGAGTCGGAGAGCAAACCGAAGGTTTGCGAACAGGCTCGCCCTCAGCTGAGCAAGTCCCGGAGCGAAGCGAAAGGGACTTGCGAGTCGGCGCGAAGGCGGATCGACGGCATAGCCGGCGATCTTAGCTAAGCAAACAGAATGTTTGCAATCAAGGCTTTGCCTTGCGATTAAGCGAGTGAAACGAAGCGGGGAGCAAACAGAATGTTTGCGACCAAGCGAGGGTCGAAGACCCGAGTCGGCCCGCGGTGGAGATATCCCATTTGCTACGATCCCGAGTTTTGCGTCTATTGCTGCGTATTGATGGCTTGTCATCATCTCCTTCTACAATATCGGTGCTCAATAGGGAATATACTGCAAAGAACACGGAACCGCCTTGTGTGTACTGCAACATCATACTCCCTAATACTCCTCAACTCGTTATCCTTATGACGTTCGGGAACAGAGAAACTACTACTGATCACAAGTGTGAGGGAGAGAACCTTGAGCATCAATACTTACCTGACAGCGGAATCTACTTTGATAGAATTTAAGGAGATCCTCAATTTTTCCAAACCTAAAAGCTGGCTTAAATCAGTATCTGCCTTTGCAAATACCAAAGGAGGAACAATAATCGTTGGCATAACTGACAGGAAAGAACGTGTTGGCGTCACTGACATCCAGGACACTGTTGCAAAAGCGGCTGAAACAATCAATGCCCACATTGAACCTGCTCCAAGATATGAACTAACACCGATCCATGAAGATGGAAAAGATTATCTTCTTATATGTGTAGCCGAAGGTCAGGCAACTCCCTATTATCTCACTTCAAACGGTTCAAGGATTGCGTTTATCCGTTCTGGTGATGAATCCATCGCTGCCCCTCAGCATATTTTGAATTCTCTCATATTGAAAGGTCAGAATATGACCTTTGACGCACTCCCAAGTCCATACAACCTCTCTGATGTAAGTTTCACCTATCTTAAAGCCACATTCAAAAACAGGCTGAATGAACCTGAAATAACAGATCGTGACCTGGCTTCATTTGGTCTCATTTTATCTGATGGGCGGCTGACGTATGCCGGAGCATTGCTTTGCGACCAGTATATTGTCAGCCAGTCACGCATATTCTGCACGCGGTGGAAACATCTCACAAAAGGAACCGTTGGGGAAGATGCCTTGGATGACAAAGAATATGAGGGCAATCTTCTCTCTCTTCTTGAAAATGCAGAGGTGTTCATTAAGAATAATTCTAATGGGACTTACGCGGTGGGATCTCAAATGAAAAAAATGACGTGCTTATGAGATGTACTTCGGTTTCGTGTACGGCATAAGTGTAGACACAAGAGAAAGAACCAACCGCGAATCGGCGCGAATCCCGCCCTTCGGGCGAAGCGAATCGGATTTGCTTCTCCTCACTCTCGCAATCCAGCTACGCTGTCTTGCTCGTCCCTTCATCGAGAGCGGGTTGGCGACGAAGTCGACGACCTCAGCTGAGCAAATCGTTAGATTTGCGAGACCGTTCGGGCCAATGCTGTCGGGGCCCCACCGCCGCCCCATGGTGAACCCCCTCCCTTTGTTATCTTGAGAATGTCAGAAAAGAACAATATTCACATTTAGGAATGCTCAATGAACATTTCCCTCACAGGAGCCGCTGGGGCGGCGACAGGATTTGCCCGAACGGTCCCGATGAGGGGTGAACCGGCGGGGTGATAGCGGGTTGGAAGCTGAAAGCGGACGACCTCAGCGGAGCAAGTCGATAGACTTGCGAGAGGCACGCCGAGTTCAAGTGAGGGAAAGCAAATCCGATTCTGGGAGCAAGCCAAAGGCTTGCGGGATTCAAGCGAGGGTCGAAGACCCGATGCGGAGAGCAAAGAGATGCTTTGCGGTTCGCGCCGATTCGCGGTTGTTTTTTTTCTCAGGTTTCAACACACAACCAACTCCTTCCCGAATTAAATCCATCCCAACACCGCGTAACTCCTATTAAAAAAAAGGACAATAGAATGCCTTCAGCCGGAATTGAACCGGCGACAACCAGATCTTCAGTCTGGCGCTCTCCCGACTGAGCTATAAAGGCTCTTGCGTAACTAATGTTAGCAGAATAACTATTTATAATAATCTGATTGCATCTCTCAAACATCTTATCCATTCCAAAAACACAATACTACACAATGGTCAAGAGCGCCAATACTAAAAACGGGACCAATAAACAGACCCTTCAGGAAAAAATCGTCGGACGAACCACAAATATCGTCCACCTGACCCACAATGACTTAGACGCCGCCGGATCCGACGCGGTCTGCCGGATGGAGTTCGGCAGCGAAATCCTCACCCTCTTCTCATCCGTCGGCCGGTTCGGCTGGTTTCTCGCGCAGGTCGCCGGATGCAACGGGAAAGGAGATACACTCATAATCAGCGATCTCGGATATCAGAACGGCATCGAAGACCAGATACGAAAAGCCCATGCCGCAGGCTGGATCATTCAGTGGTATGACCACCACAAATGGACCGAGGCTGAGCAAAAACGGATCCTTCCATTCGTCCAGACCCTCATCGTAGACACAACAAAATGTGCCACCGGCGTCGTTGCCTCGGTCTTTGCCAAAGACAACCCTGACGCACGCGAAGTAGCACGCGTCGTATGCGACTACGACCTCTGGAAACACCAGGATCCGCGATCCGCAAAACTCGGCATCGTCACCTCAAAACAGGAAAACCTCAGACTTATCAGAGACAAACTCGTCCAAGGCATCATCATCGACGAAGAAGTCTCCCGCATCTTTGAAAAAATCGAGCACGACAAGAACAAGTGCATGAAAAAAAGCATCAGAGCCGCGAAAATATTCAGGGGAAAATACACCATCGCCGTCATGCCGGCCTACGGCTATCCAAGCGAAACCTCCGCAGAAGCACGCAGACAACTGAAAACCGACATCGAACTTCTTGTCTTCGACAATGGAAAATTTTCCCTGCGCAGTGTTCCGGAGATCAGCCACCTCATTGCAAAACAATTCGGCGGAGGCGGCCACCCCAACGCATCAGGCGGGAGCTTCAACTACACCTGGAAAGAAAAATGGATGCTCAAACTCTTCAAAAAAGTCTCCGGCACCAAACCCTTCATCGCTGCGGCAGAAAATCTCTGACCGCACACTTTTTTTATCGGCAGTCCAATACTAGGATATGACCAACCTTGCCGACCATATAACGATAAACTACGGGATCTGCACCACCTGCGGATCGTGCACAGACGTCTGCCCAAACAACATCATCCGCCAGGATACAGACGCCTCCCCGGTCGTTCATCCCGGACCCGACTGTATCTCCTGCGGACACTGTATAGCAGTCTGTCCAACCGGCGCCATGCATATCGACCTGGAAACCGAACCGGCTGGACTCGCCGACCCCAAGACCCTCGCCCGCCATCTCAAAAGCCGCCGGTCCATCCGCCGCTGGAAAGACACACCCGTATCCGACGAAGAATGCGAAGAACTCATCACAATAACCGCCCACGCGCCGTCCGGCTGCAACATACACCCCGTCGCATGGGTCGTCGTCAACGACCCGGAAAAAGTAAAGGCATTCGTCTCCGCCTCAGCTGAACTCCTCAGAACGGTCCCAAAGGACCACCGCATGTACGGCCTCGCAGCCGGACTCCTGCGAAAACTGGATGCAGGAAACGATGTCATCTGCAGAAATGCCCCCGCACTTCTCATCGCGGCTGCCGATCCAAAAGAAGACATGGGACTGGTCGACAGTATCATCGCCCTCACCTATGCAGACATCTATGCCCCGTCGATCGGGCTTGGGACCTGCTGGGCAGGATTTGTCATGATCCTTCTTGGCGCATTTCCTCAGCTCGCAAAAAACCTCGGCGTCCCGGACACCTGCAAAGCGCAGTATGCTCTCCTCGCCGGTCACCCGAAATACACATTCAAAAACATCCCGCTTCGGGAGATGCCCGACATCATCTGGACGTAAAAAAAAGATTTATAGGGTGAGAAGCAAACGCGGCAGCTCGAGAGCAAGCCAGGGGTTTGCCTTGAATATTGCAATCACCAGCGATTTGACCGTGATCTCATCAAGAGACAGATCCGTCATCGAATGGACGATCGAGTTGAACTTCGCATCATCCATTTTGATGAACGCCTCTTTTACCGCGTAATTTCTTGCAAGGGCATGACCAAGGTGACCGTTTCTCCAGGTCTCGTCATACACCATCAGCGCTTTCTTCGAGGTATCACCCTTTTTCAGTGCGGCTGCGGCGACATCGCCCGCAAGCTTTCCGGTGTACATCGCATTATAGATGCCCCCGCCGGTGATCGGATCGGATAGACGGGCAGCATCCCCGACAATGATAAGATTGTCGGCAACGGTGCATTCCAGCGGTTTACAGACGGAAACACCGCCCACGATCAGCTCGGTGATCTTTCCGTTCGGGAACTCGCGGGCAATGAACCGGTCGAGATAATCCTTTGCACGGTGACCTTCGCCGGATTTCGTTCCGGCAATACCGATACCGACATTCGCACACCTGTGCCCCTTAGGGAAAACCCAGATGTATCCCCACGGTGCGTCCGTATATGAGAAGTAGAACAGATTCGCCCGTTCATCGATATCGATATCGTTGACGATGTACTGGGCGCAGGTCTCAAGTTCGGCAAGCGGAACGGTCGTGTTGATCCCAGCCCATTTGGCAAACTTGGACTCGACACCGTCGGCCGCAATAACGACTTTTGCCCGGACTTCATACGTTTTTCCATGCTGATGGATCACGGCGCCCGAGACTTTGCCGTCGATCATGATCGGGGCGGATGCACGCGCATGGACCTGAATTTCAGCTCCCGCCTCGGCGGCCTGCCAGATCAGTTCTCGGTCGAAGACCTTTCTGTCAAGAACATAGCCGACTTTTCCTCCCGCATGTTCACCGCCGATGGTGAACTTCGTTCCGTCGGGTCCGATCAAAACGGCCTTGTCGAGATCGGCAGCGATCCATTTCGGATCAGGGTCGATAAATTCGGCAAGTGCTTCCTTCCCGATACCTTCCGCACAGCGGACGGGTGCACCGATCGCCGGGCGCTTTTCGACGAGGAGGACGGAAAGGCCCTGCTCCGCAGCAGCCTTTGCAGCGAGAGCTCCTCCCGGACCTCCGCCGACAACCAAAACATCGTATGCTTCCTTCATTGTTCCTCCATTACGATCGCGCCAAGCGGGCAGACCGTTGAACAAATCTTACATTTGCTTTTACAGAGGGTCTCGTCAACAGTCAGATAGGCATCGATGAGTTCGAGGGCCCCTCTCGGACACACAGAAACGCAGGCTCCGCAGTATCCGCAGACATCTCGTCGAATATGAATCATCGTCTTAATAATTTGTTTCAGCCGCTTAATAGTTTGCTCTGCGGGAGTCTTATATTGCAGCCGCTCAAACGAGTAAGTATGGATGCGGATGAAAAAACCAGACCAAGTCTGATGTACATCGTTCTGATGATTGTAGCAGTCGGTTGTATTGTGTACGGAATCTACGGATGGATCACCGGTCTGTGGTAAAAAAAGGAGGATTATTTTTTCGAACCCGGGGCGGTCGTGACCTTCAAAACGGCTTCTGCCAACTCTTCCAGCCTCTCGGCCGGCAGACCGGCGACCATCTCTTCGTCAGCGATGCCGGAGAATTTACGTGAACCGTCACATCCGAGAGAAAAGTTTGGTTCGCCGTTCTGATACACATAGGCTGTCGCATCCGAGCAGATCGACTGGATGCCGGCAAACTCGGGATAGAGTCTTCCACCGAGTCGGAAAAGCGCGGACTGGGCAAGTTTGAGCATGGAAAACGGATTGGCGAAGATGATCACAACATCCGGAATGAACGTCGCTTTTTCCAATGGAGCATAGACCGTTGCGTAGGTCGAAAGCGGCAGAGCAGGAACATTGTATACAGTGCGTTTGCTTGCACCAAGTGAGCTGTACTTTCCAAGTTTCAGGTAGTGTTCGCCGGAGTCCATTGAGGGGCCGATCTCGCGCAGACCAAGGACCCAGGCACCCCCGCCGCACTGGTGTTTGGCGTCAGGCGCAAAGAAGATCTTTCCTTCCCGTGCGAGGGAGACCATCCGGCAGTGACGAACGGTCTCTTCGATCTCAGGGATGCCCTCTGGGATCTGATCGGGTGACGAAACGAGTTTTACCGCAACCGGAGAGCCGGTAAGGTGAAGAGCTTCCTTTAGGGTCGCCGAGATTTTTGCATAATCTGTCATGAGATTAAAATATGTCATAGGATTATTTAATATCGTTTATAGAAGACGCAGTTTCTGCTCGACTTTGTCAAAAAATCCTCTGCCCACATCGACGAAGAGAGCCGGATCAGGGGATTTGCGGATGAGCAGTTTGGCATTTTCGCCGATTTCATACTGATCCTGGCCGTCGATCACCAGCAGCGCGGGTTTTACGGAGACGAGGCGGATCTCGACTTCGCTTTTTGAGTTGATCAGATACGGACGCGAAGAAAGCATGTAGGGTGCAAGAGGGACTAAAAGCATCGCCTCGATCGTTGAATCAACGATCGGACCCCCGGCACTCATCGCATAGGCGGTAGAACCGGTGGGGGTCCCGATGATCAGCCCGTCGGCACGAAACTCGTCGATCTGTTTTCCGTTGACGAACACCTCAAACTTCAGGATCTTTGCCGGCCGAGAGGTAACGATGACCGCTTCATTGAGTGCCGAGCCGACGGATCGGCCATTGTATTCTATGGATATCCGCATACGGGGATCGAGCGGGAGCGGAAGGGAGAGGGAGGTGAGGATCTCTTCAGCTTTTTCCCGATCGATATCCGTCAAAAACCCGACCTGTCCCTGGTTGATCCCAACGACCGGGACCTGATGATCCAACATCCGAATGGTTCTAAGGACACTGCCGTCGCCGCCGAGAACGACAACAAGGTCGGCTGAAAAATCTTCTGAAAGCGAGACCGGCGCATATCCGAGTTCGGCGGCAACCGACTGTTCATACACGACGTCATGGCCCAGGTCGCGAAGCATCCATCCGATCGACTGGGCGAGTTCGACCGGCTCTTTAAAGTCTATCCGGGATACGATGCAGATCTTCATTTTGACCTCAGGATATCTGAAACTTTTGTGTGGATCGCCGGGTTGGCTGCAAGCAGAGGCCGGCCGGCACATACATCGTCAGGAAACAAGACAGGCGAGCCGTCAGGCAGTGTGACAATGCCCCCGGCCTCTTCACAGATGAGCATTCCTGCAGCGGCATCGGTGATCCGCAGCGTGGTGCGAAGATCTAAAAATCCTTCGAGTCTTCCGCAGGCGACATAGCAGAGTTCCAGTGCAGAAGCTCCAAGTTTTCGTCCCCGGCGGGTACGCAGACCTTTCTCCAGAAGGGAGATCATCTCCGGCGCACGGGCGTAGATGCTCATAGCCGAGATGTTCAGCTCGGCTTTTTTCGAAACACGGATCGGGCGTCCGTCAAGGAAGGCGCCTTTCCCGCGGATCGCCGTGAAGGTCTCGCCGTTCGCAAGATTTCTGACATAGCCTGCGGCCATGTTCCCGCCCTCAGATAGCCCGATCGACAGCGCATAAAAGGGGATGCCCGCACCTGCATTGAATGAGCCGTCAACCGGATCGAGGTAGGCGATACCGGATTCTCCGCCGATGTCCGTGACCAGACCTGCTTCTTCGGAGAGGACGGCCCGGCAGACTTTTCGTGATCGAAACACGGCGAGGATGATATCTTCGGCGATTTTATCGAGACGTTCGGTCGGGGTGTTGTCCGCACCCATGCAGAGCTCTGCGGCACCGTACTCTGTCCCGATGAGAGGAGCTAACGCTTCCTCGACCATGGGAGCGATTTTATCGCAAACTGAAAGAAACTCTGCGGGATCCATACTTGTTAGTTTTATTGGCGGGATATCCACATGAATACTTGCCCGATCACGGGGCGTCGTAACACTCATAAGCAATTACCTCCCATACTTAGAGAGATATACTATGAAGGAACAGACTGAAGTTGGAAAACTGAAAGAAGGTCGTTACGTTGTCGTTGACGATGAACCATGTAAGATCCAGAGCATCCCCATCTCCAAACCAGGAAAACACGGAGCAGCAAAGGCACGTTTAGATGTTGTCGGTCTTTTCGACGGACAGAAACGCTCGGTCGTTTCGCCGACATCGGCAACGGTCTATGCACCGATCGTCGAGAGAAAGACCGGACAGATCCTGACGATCGCCGGAAACGTTGTCACGTTTATGGATATGAAAGATTTCAATAACTTTGAACTTATTGTAGAGGACGCACACGTTCTGGCATCATTCCAGCCGGCTCAGGAAGTTCCTTACATTGAGTCGCTTGGCAAGCGCAAGCTTGACCTTTAAGACTGCACAATAATTCCATCTATGCAGTCTTTTTCTAACACTCTTTTTGCGGATGCAGAAACAGCATATTCTGACGCAGCATATGGAATATTCGGCGTCCCTTTCGACGGAACAACTTCTTTTAAAGCAGGGTGCCGGGATGCACCGGCGGCGATCCGTGCAGCATCCTACAACATCGAGACCTACAATCCCTATTATGATGTAGAACTTCCCGATATCCCTTTTCACGACATGGGAGATCTGTATGCAGAGTGTCTGCCGGATATCGTTGTCGGTCAGGTGGAGGATGTTGTTTTGGATCTGATGAAGGACGAAAAGATCCCGGTGATGATGGGCGGGGAGCATTCGGTGACGATCGGAGCGGTGAGAGCTCTGCGCCCGGCCTGGTATGTTGTCTGTGATGCCCATCTTGATATGCAGGATGAATATCGCGGGTCGCCGTTCAATCATGACTGTGTAACTGCCAGGGTACATGAAGTCACGTCAAATATCATTATCATCGGAGCGCGCAGCGGATCGAGAGAGGAGTTTGTCCGTGCACGGGAGATGTACCATGTCTTTACGGCTGATGAGGTGAGGAGCAGGGGGATCGGTTCTGTACTGGCTGAAATCGCGAAGCTTGTCGGAACAGAGTCCCTGTATCTTTCGATCGATGCGGATTCGATCGACTGCTGTTTAACGCCGGGTCTTGGAACGCCCGAACCGTTCGGACTTACGCCGGCGGATGTGCGGGAAGTGGTCAGAGCTTTGGCAAAACAGGCTGTCGGGTTTGATTATGTTGAGGTCCTCCCGACTGATGCCGGACAGACAGCCATGGTGGCTGCGCACCTGATCCGCGAGTTTATCGCAGGACATGCATGCACGCCGAAACGAAACGGCTGAGGGTCATTTCTCCTGATCTTCATCTGTTTACTTTTTTGCGGAATGGTTAAGAGATATCTGCGGCATAGGTTTCGCAGGGTCGAAAAAAGGAGGGGGTTATGCCTGGAGAAGGACCAGAAGTTCTGTTCCGTCTTTGTCGGCGATGGTCAGTGTCCCGTCAATGACTGTGTAGCCTGCTGCTGCTTTGAGCGCAGCGAAGAAGGCAAATTCAGCCTGCATTTCTTTTTCCGTTCCGGCCATCATAGTGGAGATGATGTCATCACCGACTGAAAGGGTGCTGTCTGTGGCAGTATAAGAGCCGCCGTAGACATTGACCGGGGCTAATCCCCCTAATGATCCGCCGGCGTTGAAGTTCAGGGTGACATTCTGATCAGAGGCGAGGAGCCATTTTCCAACAAGAGCAGGGGTTTTGTTGAAGGTCAGGAGGGTGGTTCCGGCATTGTCCGTGAGAAGGAGGGTGCCTTTCTCAAGTTTGTAGCCGGATATGTTGTTCAGCGCGGTGAAGAAGGCCGATTCGTTCTTCATGTGCTGTTCGTCTCCTGCCATGAGGGTCGAGCCGATACCGGAGAAGGTGAGTCCGTTACTGACCGAGAGAGTGTAGGTCCCGAAATAGCTGTTGACCGGAGCACGGCCATTCAAGGTTCCGTCGGGGAGGAGGGACAGAGTCACTGACGGATCAGAATCAAGCGTCCAGGTTCCAACAGGGCTTTTTGCAGCATTTGCAAATGTGAGGAGCTCCGCCCCTGTGTTGTCCATGAGGATAAGGGTCCCGTCTATGATCTTGTAACCGGTGACGGCTTTGAGGGCGTTGTAATATTCCTGCTCCTGCTGCATGAGGTTGGCAGGCCCGGCCATTTTTGTTGATCCAAGACCGCTGATGATGAGGTTGTTTTCAGGACCGAGGATGACTGATCCGGAGTAGATGTTGACTCCGCTGTTTCCGGAGATGCCGGTGTCTGTTATTTCAAGAGAGATGATGCCGATCACAGGCGTGTTATCCGAACCTAAACCAGTAAGGATCCACTCTCCCTGAGGGGTCTGACTGTTTTGAGGAGCGATGCAGCCTGCTGCGATCACTCCAGCTGCGATGACTGCCAGAACGGCAAGTACGAGTTTTGTGTACTTCATAGACTATTATTGAACGTGCAAACCTATAAAACTGGCTTTAACTACGAATTTTTTATCAGTTATTTTTAGAGTATTAATCGAAGACCTTGAAAAATATTGGTGTTTTTCCTAAATTATCGACACAGTCAGTTCGGGTGCTTAGAAATGACGCAAATATTAATAGCCAGTATTTGCATACAACTTGTTTCTATGGAACTGAAAAATGATGAGATAGTGGGTGTCTGGCATGCAGATCAGGAGTATTTAGATGGAGGGTCGTTTTTTAATCTGAAGTATGTGTTCGCAGCTGACGGGACGGTGTCGGAATTCTGGTATGATTCCGGTAACGGGACGCTTCAGCGGCAGTATGACCTGTTCTGGGAGAGGGATGCGGAGGGCGAGTATACGCTGAATGACGGGAATGATTTTAGGAAATATACGATTGCTGATGCAAAACTCTGCGATGTGTACTTTGATTTGTATTATCATCGCGAATGATATCTATTCTTTTTTAGCTCTCTTTCCCTTTCTGTTGTGATGTATGCTGGATACCTGCCGGTGTCCGGATAAATCATAATAGAAAACGAATAGAAACACGCGAGCTTCCGCTCAAACAAAAAAACAACACACTAAAACATTTCAAAAGAATAAGGGGGGTGCAGCGTTGACCAGTTCCCGAGAATTCGCATATCTCAGTACAATGACCGACGCAAGAGAGCTTAACTGCCGGGTTCGGAATG
>JAYFOG010000015.1:0-20571 GCA_034932965.1 Methanocorpusculum sp. | reverse complement strand
GGAACTCTGTATTTGTGAAGAAGTCGCAAAAGAACAGCAGCGTATAAGTGTTAAAGTCAGCAAGAGACGGTACGGCAAAGAAGTGACGGTTGTCGACGGTCTCGATCCGTACGAGATCGATTTAGAGGATCTGTCCAAGTTCCTCAAAGGCCGGCTTGCGTGCGGAGGCACCGTGAAGGAAAACTCTATTGAGCTTCAGGGAAATCATCGTGACAGAGTAAAAGCTCTTCTGACGTCACGCGGGTACAGTCTCGAAAATATCAATTAACCATATCCCAATATTTTTCATCTGCTTTTTTTCCTTTAGAGGAACGGCTGTTTTGAATAAAAAAAGAGTTAGCTTTCGATGAATTCCTTTATCTTCTGATACATGAACTCATTTGTTTTTTCGATCTCTTCTTTGCTGCCCCGGAATGCCAGGAGTTCGCGTTCGTCGTTGACCATGTTCGCATAGTTCAGCGGACGGGTGACTCTGACAAGTTCGACGTTGAATTTCAGTGCTGCGTCGCGAATGACCGTTCTGGGAGTTCCCGGGGGGATGACTAAATCATATTCTTCGTCTGCCATATTACTTACCTATCTTTTGGCGTTTTGCCATTATACAATGTCCGCCCCGAACTCCGCCGATCGGGCATTTGGGGTTTCCGATACTGTTCATACACCGGCCCATCAGTGCAGCCCCGCGTGCGAGTCCGTCGTCGACGAAGACGAGGTGATCGACCGCGTCGTCATAGATGCCGCGCTCTATCACGCCTTCAAGGATGTACTGGGGTTTGTTCCCGGAGATGATCGCACGGCCTGTGAATCCGATCGAGCTGTTTTTGGGCAGGAAGTTTCGTTTGATGCAGAGGTCGATGATTTTGAGTGCGACGTTTGCACACACCCTGTCGATAACTTCCCTGATGACCTCTTTGTTTTCGTTTTTGGCGATATCTGCACCGACCGCCTCCAGTTCGGCTGTTTTGTCTCCGTTGACTCCGATGTCCACGCCGATCAAAACGATGCCTGAGTCTTCGGCGACATCGGCACAGACAGGCACTTTCCCGAAGTGCGTGCGGTCACGCGGGACCTCGCTGACGTCAATGATCTCCATGCAGCGCTCAACATAAGGCTGGGCTTTTTTGGCTGAACGGTTCGAGGAGGGTTTGGATTTTTCGCCGAACAGGTCGAGCGCGGTCCCTTTCTTTTTATCGACGAGACCGGTCCCGCGGATGATCGCATCGGGTATTGCGCCGGCAAGGCCGCAGAAGTTTCCGATGGTTTTCGCGAACGGATTCTCTGCTTTTTGATCGACGTCGCTCGTGATACGGCCGTCGAGCGTTGTTCCAAAGTCCATGGAGATGCAGGGGTTTCTAAAATCGACGCCGGTCCATTTGGCGCCTTCTTTTATCCCTGCCATCGCCAGTTCTCCTTCCATCTCGTTTGCGACCATTTCAACGCCGGTTGATCCGACCGGGGGCATAACGCCGGCGATGGCCCCGGTGAAGACGAGCCGGTCGGCATAGGAGAAGTCTCTGAGTTTTTTCGGGAGGCTGTTGATCCCCATCGGGGGGGTCATCTTTTTCGGCGGGACGCCTGCAAGGAGGCACCCGTTGGCGAGTGCCTTGACGAACTCGCCGACCTGGTCGGGGGAGTCCATTGCGGCCACTACGCCTGTACTTCTGACAACGAAGTCGAGTTCATCTTTGATGCTCAGATCAGCATCTTTGTGGCATTTGATCAGCGTGTCTTTGACGAGTTCGGTGACGGATTCACGCGTGAGTTCCGTTCCGTCAAGGGTGGCTCCAAAGATCTCCTCGC
Source organism: Methanocorpusculum sp. (assembly GCA_034932965.1). Classification (GTDB taxonomy): domain Archaea; phylum Halobacteriota; class Methanomicrobia; order Methanomicrobiales; family Methanocorpusculaceae; genus Methanocorpusculum. Next base: position 18,771 of record JAYFOG010000015.1, on the reverse strand, counting down.
CGCTTTTTGGTTTTCTGACATCCCTGCTCATGGACACGGTTTTGTTGATGATGTAGGATTTTCCGTCATCAAGGTTTGTCCCTGTCAGGATGCATTTGGTGGTGGTGTTTCCCATCTCAACGGACGCGACGATGAAATAGGGGTGGGACTTGTATTCGGGCACCTGCATTCCTGCCCCGTGACCGGTTGAGGGCGGCGGTACACTCTCAACGATCCAGGGTTTCTTTGCAGCGAACCGGTCAAAAAAACCTGCCGACATAATACACTGAATCTGTATGCAATGGGGAAATAGGTTTCGTTATTGATTGATGAGGAAAAAAAGAGAGTTATTCAAGTTCGTCGAAGACCAGTTCATAGATCCAGTCTTCAAGCATTTTGCAGTGTTCGACGGTGCATTCTTCATCACATGCGACACACGGGACGATATGATCCCCTGCCATCAGAAGACTGGGGTCGACCGCCTGGGAGGTGTGGACGATGGTGATGAGGTACGTCCGGGTCCCGTCCTTTTTGGTCTCTTCCCGGGCGATGAGGCCGGCATCCTCAAGTTTTTTGAGGATACGCGAACATGTGCGGCTGTCCACCTCGATAGCTTTCCAGAGGTCGCTCTGAAGAACACCTTTGGGATGCTCTTTGAGATAGGCAAATGTTTTTTCGTCCGCTTCGTTTAGTTCAGCTTCTCTGGACATATTCAGTTCAGCGGAGAGATGGTGAGGATGTTGTTTCCGCGGATGACGACAGTGCCGATGTTTCTTCGACCGTTTGCGGTGATCTCGACGGTTTCTTCGAGGTGAAGGTTGAGATACTCATCCATAGCGATGAGCCTGCCCTCGAATTTACATCCCTCATCTTTTATCTCCACGGAAATTTTTGAGTCAACGAGTGAGTTGACTTTTTTTATCGGAAGGACAATGCTGGATACCATATCTCTAAGTGTTAGTTATAGGATGTAATTAATCTGTTCTTTTGGAGCAGGGTCTGGTTCGTTTTGATGTTTGGAATTTTCTGAGTATTATGGATATCCTGTCAACGAAGGGTAAAAAAAGACGGGGTGGGTCAGAGAGAATACGTGAAGTTTTCACCGTCACTATTCAGATTGGGGGTCTGTTCATTCCTGCGAGTGATAATTCTCTTATTTTTCCCACCAGATGTGAGCATATTTTCCATTATTGGGGAGGGTGTATTGGCCGTCATTTTGCAGGATCAGGTGTTCTGTGAGATAGTTTTCTATGAGTTTTTTCTGGGTGTCATCGATTCCCGGGAACTGTCGGGCATAGAAGGAAAACGCCTCATCTGTGCTTTTATATCCGTCTCCTTCAGTTCGTGCGTGTACGGTTAGATTGGCATAAATGTTCTCCTGATACAGAGCCTGCCATACGACGTTTGCATAGGACATCCAGTTTGGATACTCTTCCTTATACAGTAATGTGTGGAGATCTCTTCTGATTTGACTCCACGACTGGGCGTTCAGGAACCAGAATATATGGACCTCTTTCTTTGCGACAGCGTTCATTTTCATCAGTGCTTTTTTCAGATCAGGGACCCCGAGAGCAAATGAGGAGATGACGTAATCGTATCTGCCAATTTCAGCGGGGTCTACGTTTTCCCAGAGTTTTTCAATGCGGGGAATGTCGGCTGTGACTCCGTAGTGCAGTTTGTATTTCTCCATTGCTTCTTTCATGGCGTTGGAGGGTTCTACAACTGTGACTATATGGCCCTCTTTTGTAAGAGGTACGGCCAGTGTTCCGGGTCCCGCGCCAATATCCAGTACGGTACTTCCCGGGGTGAATGCCAGCGAGCGGAGCTGATCCTGGATGTGTGTGCTTGGGTGTTGGATCAGCCTGTTGACCATGTTCTCGGCATTTTCTTTCTCCTGGAAATGCTGTGCGCTTGATTTGAATCTGGGTTTATTTTCCTGCAGGCGGTAATTTTCATTCCATTCTGTGTTTGCATCGTTCATAGTTTGACCTCAAAAAAGGATGATTCAGATCTCCAGTTTTTGGTAGGAGAGTCCCTGACGATTTTCCTTGAGTTTTTCATAGACTGGCGATCCGTCAACAAATGTGTATATTTCATCGGCTTTTGCTGCAGGATCAATATCCGAAAATGTTTCGGGATAGAGGATCTTTCCGATGTAATAGGCATTCGCAAGGGTAGTTTCGAAGTTTACGACATAGGATGTGTGCGGATTGACTGCGTAGACCTGTCCAGTTTTTACTGCTGTGAGTTCCTTGTATGATGGGTCGTTTTTCAGTTCAGCGATCGCTCCGCCGCCTGCAGCACTGAGTGTTGAAAGATCGATAAAAAGAATGTCGGGATCCCAGTCGAGGATCTGTTCTTTTGCTACCTGCACATATCCGATGCTTTCAGAACCAGTAACATCTCCGGCAACATTGTTAGCTTTCAGTACTGTAAAGGGGTAGTAGTAGGGATTTGTCCCGTCTATTCCATGTCCTCCTCTATAGGAGACGCCGGCGATGTAGACTGTCGGTTTTTGATCATCCGTTACGCTGGGTACGCGCGACTGGAGATCTTTTTCAATGGCGTCAAAGTAGTTTATCAAGGCCTCAGTTCTTTCCTGTTTGTGGAAAATCGTTCCGATCATGCGGAATGTGTTCTGAATTTTGTCTGCGTCGGTCACATAGTCGCCGGTGTAGAACATAACCACCGGGATGCCGGTTTTCTCCTGGATTTCATTGGCATTTTCCAGCGTTGCGGTGAATGTTGAGAGGAAGAGTACTTCTGCCCCGGATGCCATCAGTTTTTCAGCATCCACATTACTGCATGTGGATCCGAGGGCAGGGATTGTCAGCATTTCCGGGTGGGCGAGTCTGTAGGGTCTGGAGTCTCCAACTGTCGTGGTTTGATTGCAGTCTCCATAATCCACTATAACTACGCGATTCAGGTCGACATTGAGATACACAAAATATCTGAGTGCTCCTGATCCGCTGACAGCGATTTTTTCCGGATTGTCGGGGATTGTGACCGTTCGTCCGAGTGCATCGGTTATGGTGACGGTTCCGTCATTTGATTCTCCGTTTCCCGGATCAATGCAGCCTGCGCTGAAGCAAAATATGGTTACGCATAATAATGCGAGGAATATTGCTGTTTTTTTGATGTTCATGGTTCTAATAGATGTGTTTTTCGGTTTTCATGCGGTACGCTGGGTGGCGGATCCGGCAGTATCAAATGCCGGTTTCACCAGGCCGAATAATAATTAAATGAAATTTAGGTACCTTTAGTGTTACTAAAATAATAATATTGTCATGATTGTTGTTACCAATTTATTTTGTGTAAGATTATGGGCACAATTAATGTAAAATATATGTTACAAAACGGGGGGTGTTATGCCAGAAATGGGTTGAATGCACGGGGTGCCTGGAACGCTCCTGCTCCTGATATCACGTTTGAATTTACGCTCGGGCGGGTATTTCCGCCTTATGCGAAAATATGCATTATCAATGGCCTTCTATGCCAAAAAGAGCTGAAAGCGAAAATGCGGGGGGCTTCACATCTCAGCTATTCAGAATCCGACTGAGGTGCAGGATCACAGTATAAGGGATCTTACGGTCGGAAGGCTGCGGAGTTTCTGTATTGCCTCTGCGGGGATGACGCCGTCGATTATGATGACAAGGCGCGGTGTTTCGACCACATAGGGGTCGGTGACGAAGATCTGCCGAAGTGTGAGGTCGTAGGATGCAAGGACGTCAACTGCCGAGGAGACGATGTTTTTGTCCCCGGCGTTGTTCGGGAGGATGGTGATCACCGAAAGGCCGAGGTTTTTGGCAACATCCGTCAGGTCAGGGGTGACGCGCAGACGGGAAAAGAGGGACTGCAGTTCATCTATCTCAATGATCCGGCGAAGGGTGGCGTCCACGACCCTTCTATCGACTTTTATGACGCGGGAAAGGGCCGATGCAGATATTTCTATGCCGTTTACTATGGTTTTTCCTTCGGAAGAGACGCCGAATCCGTTTTCAAGAAGAAAACGGACAACTCTCTGCTGCGAGGGGGAGTCCTGGAACTGATCGAGTATTTTCCGCCACATTGTATCTTTGTGTCTATCACGGAATACATATATACGCTTCCCTGGATTTTTGTACAGAGGTGTCCGAGATCTCTGTGTAAATTCAGTAGATTTATTTACTTGACTGACCCACATGTATAGGTCGCACAGTGCGAGGGTAGCCAAGCCAGGTCAACGGCGCTAGCTTGAGGGGCTAGTCTAGTAGTAGTTCTTGGGTTCGAATCCCATCCCTCGCATAGTTTTCTTTTGCATTTGTTATTTACGCTTTTGTTCAGTTGCTTACGGGCCGTTCTTTTGCCCGTCGGATTCCCCTTATCAATGGCTTTCAATAGATATTTTTCATTGACATTTAGATAAAAGAAACTTCGGGAGGCTGTCAGGTTTCTGCATATCCTTTAATACTTCCCCGGATACCTTATTATCAGGAACAATAAAACCATGGCAGAAAACCAGACGGAGGTTTCCGGCAGACCAGTTATCGGCCTTGAGAAGGAGCTCCAGGCAATCAATGAGGCCATTGAACGGTTTGGGGATGGTGCTCCGGCGCACATCGCGATCGTTTCCGAACCTCTTGGCGGCCGGACCACCGTCGCCAATGAGATCCGGCGCCTTTACGGTGAAAGGGTCAGCTATCTTCCGCTGAAGTTCGTGATGTCGCCTTCTTCTCTCCCGGATTTTTCTTCATGTCCCGGGGATATTATCCTGATAGATAACTGCCGGCTTCTTGCAACGCGGAGGATCGGCGGATTTGATGTCCTTGATGCATTTCTGCTTGCCCTGATCTCTTCAAAGAAACTCTTCATCACGACATGGAATTTGTTCAGCTGGCAGTATCTTTCGGCCGTCATGAACATCGAGGCATATTTTACGACCATCACCGTTCTCACGAAGATGGATACGCCGGAACTCAAACAGGTGATCATGTCCCGGCATAAGCCCGGGGAGATCCGGTTTGTCAATGACGGGGCAGCCGAGCGCTCAATGTTTTTTTCTCTGGTCCATAAACAGGTCCGTTTGCCGCTGAAGGGTGCCGAAGTTTCAGTCCCCTGGATAAAACTGAACTTTACGTTCATGCTCCGCCGGCTTCCCCGGAAAAAACGCATTCAGATCTCCATTGAGGATTTGATTTTTGAAAAGATCAACCGGATCTCCCGGGGAAATCCCGGTGTGGCCGTCCTTTTATGGGAGTCGAGCCTGAGCGATAATGTCATCTCTTTGAACTCGATCAACGAGACGACATATTCCATCGATCTCGATACCAGCGAATCATTCATCCTCACGATCATTTTGTCTATGAAATCCCTGCAGGAGGATGATCTGATCGCGATCGTCGGGTCGGAGATGGACATCCGGCGCGTTCTCTACCGTCTTGTTCAGGAGGGGCTTGTGAGGAATGATGACGGGTATTACAGTATTCCGGCGTTTGCGCTTCAACCGGTTGCCGAGTATCTGAAAAAGACCCGGAGGTTGTGGTAATCATGGCTGATACTCTGCTCTCTAATGTTACGACGGAGGTAGCGGCTGAACTCCCGTTCAAAACCATTGATCTGAATCTTGTCCTGTATATTATCTTCATCATCATCTTCGCGTATGTCCTGAACTGGCTTCTCGGTTTTGTTCTGACCCGTATCTCGGAACGGATGGGCTGGCACCGGACCACGGTCACCATGGTGATCCCGCTTCTGAAGCTTATCGTTTCAGTGACCGCTCTTTATTATATTATTATTGCCGTTATCGAGCCTTCCCTGACCCAACTGGTCGCATTCGCGGGTCTTTTCGGCGCAGCCATCGGTTTTGGTTTGAAGGATGTTTTTTCCGATATCATCGGGGGTATCGTCATTATCTTTGAAAAACCCTATCAGATCGGGGACAAGGTATCCATCGGAGGGAAGTATGGGGAGGTGAAAAATATCGGGATCCGTTCTACCCGTCTGCAGACGCCGGACGATGAACAGGTCTCGATCCCGAATGTAACGGTATTCAGTCAGCCGGTGACCAGCGGCAATGCGGGCGATTTTGCGATGATGATCGTGATCGATCTCTATATCCATCCGGAATCCGATGCAGAGAAGGCTATGAAGATCCTTAAAGAAGCTCTGGTCACGTCAAAATATGTGATCATCTCAAAAAAATATCCCTATGCCGTGCTTCTTGAGGATTTCCCGTTCTACATGCGTGTCCGGGCAAAGGGTTATGTCAATGATCTCCGTCTTGAGTTCGATTTCAAATCGGAAGTCACCCGGCGGGCGTGGGTCGAGTTCATTAAAGCCGGTATCCGGCCTCCGGTGTTTGTATCCGCCGCGGGGGGTCCAGGTCATTTGCCTGATGAAGCTTTGGCATAATTTGATTTTTGTCATGTTTCATGATGTTTTTATGAAAACCGGCAGAACTCTCCCTACACCTTCCGATGGGAAATCCGTTTGACAGTGACAGAATAATTGGTGAGCGTTTGGTTCGCAAAAATGCAGTTTTTGGCGGTTTTGACCCGCGGTCATCGCAGGGTTGTCTGCTTTTTGGTACAGGTCATTCTAATACTATATACTGGATATCTTTAATACTACTCTCTTGATAGTAATAGCAAAGATAAATTCGGTGGATTTGTATTATGTGTCGACACGTGCGTAATGAATCATCTGGTAAATCAGGCGAGTTCTGCCGTATCGGAACCTTCAATTTTGAAGAGGAGATCAATCAGGATGCTTGAAGCTATGAAAACCCTGGTAAAAATCCGGCTGGATGGGATAGATCGGTGCATAGGGAGTCGTCGGAAAAAGGTGACGGCATGATGGATTATCTTACGGTAACGGAATCTTTCGCAGACGGTTCTGTCAATAAAGATCTCATGAAAATTACAGATTCCAAGATCGTCATCGCAGGCCAAAAAATGCATCAGAAAAATGATCATCCCCGTCATTCGCAACGAGGCATAGGGGAAAGATCCGCCGCATGACTGCAGTAATCCAGGTTTCAGATCTGACAAAAATCTTCGGTAAAAGGATAGCTGTGGATCATGTCTCATTTGAGGTTCAGGAGGGTGAGATCTTTGGTTTTCTTGGACCCAATGGTGCGGGCAAAACCACTGCCACCAGGATGCTGACCGGCGTCATTCCACCAGACGGCGGGACTGCCGCGATTCTCGGTCATGACATCCGGTCCGAGCCGGTTCTGGCCAAGCAGGAATTCGGGGTAGTGCCGGAAACCTCGAATGCATATACGGATCTCACTGCATGGCAGAATCTGATGCTGATGGGGGAGTTGTATGGTATTGACCGTGGTAAGGCAGGACGGCGTTCGTCCGAGCTGCTTGGCATGGTGGGGCTCCTTGAGCGCAAAGATCAGAAGGTGCAGGCATATTCCAAGGGGATGAAGCAGCGGCTCATCCTCGCGATGGCACTCATTCACGAGCCGAGGCTCCTCTTCCTTGATGAACCAACGAGCGGTCTTGATGTGCAGAGTACTCAGATGATCCTCAATCTGCTGCGTGATCTGAACAAGCAGGGAACCACCATCTTTCTCACTACGCATAATATGGAAGAGGCAAACCGGCTCTGTCACCGGGCGGGTATCATTCGTGCAGGAAAAATCGTTGCGATTGATGCTCCTGAAAAACTTAAAACAGCCATCGACCGGGTGTACAAACTTGAGGTGAGTTTTGATCGTGAATTGCCCGAAGATGCCATCTCAGGACTTTACGGTGTAACGGGGGCGAACCGGACGGGTGACAAATGGCAGATTACAACAGACGACCGGGACGCCGTGATCCGGTCCTTAGTAACTCTCAGCCAGCAAAATGGTGCAAAAATCGTCACGCTCAATACTCTCGCACCCTCACTTGATGATGCGTTTCTTCGCCTGACAGAGGGAGTACAACCATGAACCCGGCCGGATTTTCGAATCAGGTAAGACGATCATGGGCAATAGCAAAGAAGGATATCCGCATTTATTACATCAAGGGGCCAGTGCTCATCTTTGGCGTCTTTATGCCGCTCTTCCTCTTCTTTGCCTTTCTGATGGGCAGCAGGCAGGTCTCCCTTTCCTTTCTTATTGCAGGGCTGATCAGCATGTCGCTCTTTTTCACATCCACTGCTGTATCTCCTGCTATTTTTCCGTGGGAGGGGCAGGCCAAGACCCTTGAGCGGCTTGCATCGTGTCCGGTATCCGTCGAGGCAATTGTTTTTGGTGATATGATCGCCTCCGCCCTTTTTGGTATCGGCATTACGATCATTACCGTCATTATCGGGCTGGCACTCGGGCTTTCTCTTATCCATGGCATTCTGTTGGCTGCTGCCATTCTGCTTGCTGCCTACTGTTTCTCGGCAATCGGCATGCTGCTTTCTGTGCCTCCTACAAACGTGCCGTCAAACATCATGATGTTGTCCTCGCTGATTAAGTTCCCACTCATCTTCATATCCGGCATCTTCATCCCGCTGGAACAGATGCCGGCATGGGGGCTGGCGCTCTCGATCATCTCACCGTTGACGTATTTCATGGATCTCGTTCGTTACGCATTTACTGATATCCATTATTTCCCAGTATGGGTGGACATCGCGGCCCTTATAATGTTCACACTGGTTTTCACGGTCGGCACGATGTATCTGCATAAGAAGACGATGCCGCGGAGAATGTAGCCAGAATCATATATTTGGTTTTCCATCTCTTCATTCAGCTATTTTTTTGAGTCAGGATACTCCCCTCCCGGAGACACAATTGAAAACGAATTGAAATGAAAAAAAGGGGGAGATCGAGTTTGTTATAATCGGAAGAAGAACAAATTCAGATAATTCATCCACCATATCAGCATAAAGAGTCCAATGGTAACGAGCGTAAAATGGAGTCTCTGCCATACGTTCCAGAATTTCATCTTCCAGACAACGAAGGTGAAACCCGCGGATGCAACTGATAATACTGCGCAGATCACCGGGATTGTCAGAATGGCCGTAAGGAAGAGCGGAGGTGTTTGATTCCAGAGATAGGACATGATCAGTCCTTCGTTGTTTTGAACTGTCGTGTAGAGACAGAACACAAAGAAAATGCTGAGAACAGCGGATATAAATGCTGTCAGCCGGGCATAGAAGGGAAGTCCTATTTTCGATTCTCCAACACTCTGTATCCCATATATCTTTCGGAAAAATGCCATTACCGGCCATATGAAAACACTGAAGAGAAGCACCATTGAAGCATAGAATACCCCGTTTGTAAAAGCATTGACAGCATACCATGGGACCCGTTCATATGCGAGGATCGGCGTATTTTCGGAACAGAGGAACGTCACATCACCGTTCTCATTCTCCCGAAAGACCATATTCCCATACACTGACGGGGCGCCGCTTTTCTCTTGAAAGACGCCGGGTGAAACCTCGATGTATTCTGTAGATACGCCATCTATATTTACCACAAGGCAGGCATTATTTTCTCCTGCTTCAACCGTCATTTGCTGCGGAGGTTGAAGGAAAAATTCAAAAGTCCGGTAATTATGCCGGTTTGACTGATAAACTCCTGCATACTTCTCAAATGATGCTGACTGTTCTTTTTCCTGCGTCACCGTTTCAGTTTCTGTGACTGGGTAGAATCGGTCAACGTACTCGAGAAGCAGATCATTTCGCGCACTTGTCCCTCCGGGAGCATTGTATGAGACAAAAAATCCGGTTTTTTTATCAGGAATTATAACAAAGAGCGAATGGAAGGTATTGGTATCTCCGCCGTGGAGGATGATCCGCTCGCCATTGAGATAGTTCTCATAAAATCCAAGGCAGACGCCGCTGACCCGCGGGTCATTTGTAAATGCTCTTGCATGCATGAGTTCGGCGGCAGGTTCAGAAAGAATTTCTGCGCCGTTCACTTTTCCGTTCTGCATATGTGCGGCTAGGAAAACTGCCATGTCCTCTGCAGTGGAGCTGATGGATCCGGCTGGGCCGATGACAAAAATCGTGTCGGTGATCGCTGCATTTGTCCCGCCGATATAATTATATCCCGAGGAGAGGTTACCGGCAGATTCTGGCGGGAGGAAATAGGAAAGATGGGTATTTTTGAGAGAAAGCGGCGTTAAGATATTTTCCTGGAGATACTGTTCAAACGGCATGCCGCTTACATCCTCAACAATGACGGCTGCGAGTGTGGTGCCGTAATTTGAGTAGGAGGTCACGGTCCCCGGAGGATAGACCCGTGCAGGCATAAAATCCCGGCAGTAGGTTCTGAATGAAAAGAGATCATCAATGCTTTCAACCGTCGCACCTCTCGCTTCGTCTTCAAATCCGGCTGTGTGCGTCATCAGGTTTCGCATCGTGACCGGCTGGCCGGGATAGGTGTCAGGAAGAGAATAATCGATCAGATAGGTGTTGATGTCTGCATCCAGATCGATTTTTCCCTCGTCCACCAGCTGCATTACACAGGTCCAGGTGAAGAGTTTAGTGACCGAACCAATATGAAAGAGTGTCGAGTCAGCATCGACCGGAGTTCTATTGGCGATATCAGCATACCCGTATCCTTTGGAAAAGATCAGTTTGCCATCATACACTGCCGCGACCGTCGCGCCGGGTATGTTGTATTTTGCAAGTCCTGCCGGGATCGATGCGTCAAATAATGCTTCTATATCAGCACTAACGGCTGGATTTGGCTGAGCATCAGGTATCGGGCCGAGATCAGAATCAGCAAGAACAGGCACGCAGACAAGACAAAAACAGAGGAGGAGCACCGCCATACTTATGCAGGGCATCCTGAATATTTTTGGTGTACACAGAAAACGAAGCAGAGAGATCATTTAACTGATAATATCTCACTGCTTTTTATTTGAAGTTATGTTATTATCGAATAGGCGGTTTTTTCGTCGACCGGCGTTATTTCCGGGTCATATCCGGGCCCGCAGAGTAGAAAACGCCTCTCTTTCCTCTCTGGATATGGATCGTTCCATCTTCAAGAAGCCCCGAGAGGTATTTTGCCACTTCATGATGATGTAATCCGGTCATGGATGCGAGATCTTCCACCGTCGAAGGCCGGATCCGCAGTGTTGTGAGGATCTGCTCATGCGTGCTCTCTCCGGATCGGCAGACGTCGGGCTGTTCACAGCAGACGCCGGCCACATCCACCGGGATGTTGAGTTCGGCAAAGTATGTCCTGATAGTTTCCAGCTCCTCCTCAACCGGAGCCGTAACCCAGTCTTCCGCCGCCGGCCGGTCGAGCGTGTTCAGCTGGATGCGTTTTGGTTGAATCATTCGCATCGCCTCACGGAGTGATGCCAGCTCTTCCGCGCTGGTGTTCAGGTCAGGTATCAGGAAGATCTCCAGCCATATCTCTCCGTCGAATCCCTTTCTGAACTCCACTATATCATTGATGATCGTTTTTACCAAGAGTCCGGTACACGGACGGTGGATCCGTTCAAAAGTTTCCTGACTGGTACTGGTCAGTGTAGGAATAACGATATCTGCAGAGGCGAGGTCCTCTCTGACCTCCTTGTCCCCAAGGAGGCTTCCATTCGTGAGAACGGCGATCTTATACTGGGGATAGGTTGTTTTCAGATGTCTGATGATCTGTCCGATCGAGAGGGAGAGGGTCGGCTCGCCTGATCCGGCAAACGTTATGTAATCCAGATTCGGCCCTTTTGCGAGGGCTTTATCCAGCTGGGCGATCACCTCTTCGGTTGGAAAAAACTCGGAACGTTCTGTCGTAAGTCTGGTAGTGGATCCGCATTCACAGTAAACACAGCTATATGAACAGGTTTTGAAAGGCAGAAGGTCGATTCCCAGTGATCTGCCGAGTCTGCGTGACATGACCGGTCCGAAGATATGGTTTTCCGTCATTTTTCCGTCCTCTCTGATCTGCAGGTTGTTGTGACGCGTTTCATGTATAATTTAATGGTGTTTTTATGCATAATAATATGATTTCTCCAAGACATTTCGTGTTTTCTGCAGAGGTAAGTTACACGCGGAATCGATCGTCAGATCTTGCCGAATCTGCACTTTGGTGACTTTGATCGAGCCATCCTGCTTTTGCCGAGCAAAATGCATCGAATGCCGGCACATAGGGTTTGATATCCAGCAGAGGTGTTCCGTCAAGAAGATCTACATTCTCTATCGTTAAGGTGTTCTCCCGGATGTCAATAAGTCTGACGATTGAAAGCCCTATTGCATTTGGCCGTTTTGGCGCTCTGGTGGCAAAGACTCCGCGCTGGACCGTGTCCAGAAACGGGGTGACCTGCAGGGAGCATCCTTGCGATTTGTGAAAAGCATAGATGAGAATGATATGGGAGAATTCTTTTAAATCGCTGAGGCCTGCTGTCAGATCCGGACGAAGATCAACAGTTCCCCGCACTCCTTCTGCACCGGCCGGCTGGATCGGCATCCCTGCGGTATCGGTAAAGGGCGATCGCACGATTCCGATCGGCATGTATGTGAATGGATCCGGTGAGCATACGGGAGATTTCAGACCCTCCTCTTTGTCCACGGTCGTATCCTTTTGATCTGCTTTCATCTCATTTCTCCTTGGAGTATCTGTGTTTTCCCGGGTTTTTGAAGGCCAGCAGTTTCACGCCACTGATTTGTCTGAATGACGCCCCCTGTCCGACTGCGGCGAGAACTGATGTCTCGTTGATGACACGTGATCCTGCGATTACGGATGCCCCGTGATCAAACATCACTGGAGAAAGCGGTGTCGTCGGACCCAGGATTATGACCTGGGCATTCGGATCGCATAGGTCCAGCAGATCATCCATCGTGTGGTTTACGAGAGAACTTCCGGTGATCCCTACGACATCTGCCTGAGGAATGATCTCACCAGCTGCCTCTTTTGGATACTCGTCTTTCGCCGGGTGTATTTCAAGGACCTGAAGGGTCCCGACGCGTTCCCGGAGTTTTTGAATGAACGGAAAATGCCCGACAAGCGCCACCGTTTTTCCTGCGCCTTTTTCCATCAGCAGATCTGCCGCATTTATCTCCGCAGCATTTTGTTCATTCACTTCCAGAAGCGAGTTGATGGCGGCGATCCCGATGCCTGCTTCCAGAGTATTTTTCGAGAGGGCGTATCCTGCCAGTTCCTGGGCACTTTTCTCAAGAAGATGTCCCGCATCCCGGACAAGGGTTGTGTGATCGCGGACATCTTCGCCGATGATCGTTGCGGCAAGGCCGCAGTGTGTGCTGCAGACGGCTGTCCAGTGTGCTCCGATGCATACGGATCGGACGGGTACTGGTTTCTCCGGCAGGTCTGCAAGCAGATCTTCAATAATACTGTTTTTGTTCATTGGATCCGTTCCCCCGCGTGCAGAGTTTTCTCTCTGCAAAGGTCAGTATGATTACGATACGATAGTTTAAATTATTTGTGCGCATATGTGTAAAATAGTAATGAGGTTATATCTAACATGAAAGTATGTATTACTGCACAGGGTGCACTACTCGAGTCTAAAGTCGAAAATCGATTTGGCCGAGCTCCGTATTTCATTATCGCGGACACTGAAACAGGATCGTTTGAAGCAGTTGTAAATCCGTTTGCCGACGGCTCCGGAGGTGTGGGTCCCAAAGCCGCCAACTTGATTATAGATCATCAGGCCGGTGCTCTCATCAGTGGTCTTTTAGGAGGAAATGCAAAAGCCGTTTTAGATATGGCTGGTGTAGAACAGTTTGTTTACCAGGGTGGCGGAACGGTGAGCGATGCTCTGGATGCATTCAAAAAGAACGCGCTCGACCGGGTGAAATAATATCTGGAGACCGATGAGATTGATAATCAGTTCATCACATATCTAATGAGTAAGCGTATGAAATTAGCAATAGCCAGTGGAAAAGGGGGGACCGGGAAGAGTATGATGGCAGCTAATCTTGCCTTCACCCTTGCATCGGATCGTTTGGTCAGTCTCATTGATTGTGATGTGGAGGAACCCAATCTTCACCTTTTCTTTCCTTCCAAAACCACGTCGCGTGAGGTGACGCTGCCGATACCGGTGATCGATGAATCCGCCTGTACTTACTGTGGAAAATGCGGAGAGTTCTGCCGATACGGCGCTATATCCGTACTGCCGAAAAAGATCCTTTTTTTTGCAGATCTCTGCCACTCCTGCGGCGGATGCACCCTGCTGTGTCCGGAGCATGCGATCCATGAAGAACCAAAACGGATCGGAACGCTCTCTGTCTCAACACCGATCCCCGGCCTGAAACTGGTGACAGGAACGCTGGATTCGGGCAGCCCCCTCGCTGTGCCAATTATCCACGCGGTAAAACTGGAGGCAGAACAGGACCCTCTCGTTATCCTTGATACGGCACCAGGAACATCATGTCCGGTTGTCGAAGCTCTGGAAGGATGCGATGTCTGTATCCTTGTTACCGAGTCGACGCCGTTTGGTCTGCATGATCTCGAACTTGCTGCTGATGTGACAAAACGTCTTGGGATCCCGGCGGCAGTTGTCATTAACCGGAGTGACGGAAAGGACGAGGAGACACTACGGTTTTGCAATCAGCAGGGACTTCCTGTCCTGATGACGATCCCGTTCAGCCGTGAGATCGCTGCCGTTCAAAGCAGGGGAGATCTCCTCTGCCGGGCACATCCTGAGTGGCAGAAGGAGTTTCGTTCGGTCTTTGCCAAGGCTGAATCACTTTTAGGAGGAAAGCCATGATTCGAATTGCTGTTGTCAGCGGAAAGGGAGGTACAGGAAAGACCATGATAACTGCGGCTCTCTCCCGCCTCCTGAAAGGGTCTCTCGTGCTTGCGGATTGTGATGTGGATGCTGCCAATCTCTCGCTTGTTCTGGCTCCCCGGCTGCTTAGGACGGATCCGTTCATGGGAATGAAAGCGGCAGTGATCGACCCTGATCTATGTACAGCGTGCGGAGCGTGCCATGAGCACTGCCGTTTCCATGCTGTTGAGGTGGATGACGGGGCCTATCGGGTCAATGCTTCGCGGTGTGAGGGGTGTGCGGTTTGCACGATCGTCTGCCCTGCAGATGCCGTAGAAATGCAGCCAAGACAGACAGGAGTGATCATGTATTCGGAGGTTGACTCGGGCCATCTGGTCCATGCGCGGCTCGTACCGGGTGCAGGGAACTCCGGCCTTCTCGTCCACGCAGTGAAAAAGACTGCCTTACAGGAGGACGGGGACGCTGAGAAGTTCCTCGTTGACGGACCTCCCGGAACCGGCTGTCCTTTGATCTCATCGGTGAGCGGTATGAACGCTGTGATCGTGGTCACCGAACCGAGCGTGTCCGGTCTCCATGATATGAAACGGGTCATAACCGTCTGCCGTCAGTTCCGTTTGAAGATCTTTGCCGTTATCAACCGGTATGATCTTGATTTAACGAAGACGGGGGAGATCGAGACTTTCTGTCGTGATGAGGCAATCTCTCTGATTGGGAAGATCCCCTTTGATCCGGCAGTGATATCTGCCGTCCGTGCCGGTGTTCCGGTAACGGATCAAGGCTCCGGTCCTGCATCTCTCTCGATCTGCGGGATGGCGGATACCCTTGAAAAGGAGTTGGGAAATCTTGCCGCCCGGTGATGAACACGATGAGTGCCGCGGCCGAAGAGGGCGTCCAAGGAGAAACCGGGGGATGTATGATTCGATACGCGGGCAGTGTTATGCTCCTCAATGCAATATCCATGAAAACACTGAAGTGGTGTATCTTCTCCCTGAGGAAATTGCCGCACTGGATCTGATTGATATCCAGCAGCTCGGTCAGGAGGAGGCGGCACTCCGTCTTGGGATATCCAGAAAAACCATCTGGCGCGATGTACATGAAGGACGCCGTAAAATGGCGGATGCCATAATACATGGAAAAGTGATCGTGATGCAGGAGTGTTCAAAACGGGGGAACGGTGCATGCCCAAAGCTGAATCTGACCCTGTGTCCCAAGATAGACGGGGGGATTTGCCCCCGTCCCATCGGTGTGTTTGAGCATACGGACGATCCCTCATCTGATGTTTGAATCTAGTTTGCCGCAATAAATAGTTTTATTTATTTGTACGCATATGTGTATATATGGTGCTGTGAACAGCATCAGGGAATAAATTGAAATGCCAGGATTAGATGGAACAGGACCCCGCGGAATGGGGTCAATGACGGGACGGGGTTTTGGGAAATGCCGGGGAACTGGACAGACCAACGGTGTCGTGTCAATTGAACAGGCACCATATGGTGCGGTACAGCCGGGAGAATCCCAGACTCAGTCTGCCGTGAGGGCGCCATTCTATGGTGCCGGCCGTGGAGGAATTCCATGCGGCTGTGGGAACGGACGAAGATTTGGCGGCGGCCGGGGCTGCCGCAGGGGATAATACCCTTTTTTTTAATCATTTACCTTACCTTTTCAAGACGTTTTTATCTGTGTTGTGAGTCGTCTTTTTTGACCGGAGTGCTGCAGAACTCTGTAGAGATTTTAGTAAAAAAGTGTTTGTTTAGTTCTTTGCAGGATATTGTCCCGCAAGATAATCATCGAACCACGAAGCCTTTGGGTTTGAGGGAAATGTCATGAACTTTCCAATATCATCGTCCTCTGCTGCCTGATGATACCGCATGAAGACATTCTCATCATCTTTACCGACCACTTCGACCTTTCCGGTCGAATGGGATATGATGAACCGTGCCCGTTTTGCCAGTCCCGAACAGTTTTTCCAGGATTCTTGTACAATGTCATAGGAGGTCTCTACCGGGACCTGAAACAGACCGTTACCTGTTGCAGGTCTGCACTGGAAGACATAGTAGGGAGAAATCCCTGCAAAGGAAAGTTTTCGAAAGAGTGCTGTCAGCGTTTCCGGATCATTGTTGATCCCGTTCAGAATGGGCGTCTGGTTGACAACGATGACGCCGGATTTCTGCAGAGCTTCTGCCGCCTCGATCGACACCTCGGTGATCTCATTTGGATGGTTGAAGTGCGCCATCAGATAGATCCGCTTCTCCGGAGTGCTGTATTTTGAGAGAACAAACAGAAGTTCCGGATCATTGAGGACACGGTACGGATTGTATGCCAGCATTTTGCTGCCGATCCGGATGATGTTCACATGCGGGATCTCCCTGATCTCCCTGATGACGGATTCGAGATGCCGGGTGTCCAGGGTCAGGGGATCTCCGCCTGTAAGAAGAACATTGGTGATCTCCTTGTGCTCTCTGATATACTCAAGATTTTCGGACACGTCTCTCACGGTTTCGCGTTCGCAGGACATAAAAAGGCGTTTTCGGAAACAGAAACGGCAAATGCCGCCGCAGACATCGGTCAAAAGCAGAAGGCCGGTCTGATCATATTTGTGCTGCAGGCCGGGTTTTTTTGTATAATCCTTTTCACAGGAGGGATCATCTGATCCGCCTGATTCAAGTTCCCGGGGGTCGGGAACGATGATAGCTTTAATAGGGTCCCTCCGGTCTTTCCAGTCGATGAGGGACAGATAATAGTCGTTCGCCCTAAACGGGAACACGTCGGTCACTCTCTCCATCATCTCCCTTTCTTTAGGGGCAAGCCCGACAAGGTTGTCAAGCGCAGAAATCGATGTAATGTACTTTGGTTTCATTTTATCCCTCGCATATGGGGGTGTCTGCCGTGAGGGGCAGATTCTGGTTGTGCAAAAAGATCGGTCACATTGCCGTTAAACAGAAGATCTTAGTGACCTGATGCACAATTCTTTAAACACTTTTTTCTTGGTCATTATCATATAAACCCTTTCCGTCATTTCCTCTGTTGCGTAAGGGATTCACAAAAATAATTTGATAAATGTGATATTTTTATCGAAATCAGTGACAAAATAGGTTAAATATATAAATATTTTCATTATATTTTTCTATGCCAGACGTTCATGCTCTCGATCGATCCGCTGATGTTGGTGTTATTTGGGAGCATCCCGCCGAACTGATATCCAGCACCTGCAAAAACTGTGTTCATTGGGAGAGAAGCTGCTCTGGCAATAGTATATACGGTAATGATCCCTTCTCTTCGCATGGTTTCTTCCATCGCGGTAAGCAGGATCCGTGAAAAACCGCGCCCTCTATAACACGGCTCCACTGCAAAATCCGTCATTTCCGCCGTCAGGCTCTCTTTATCGACCTCACAGGACGATGCTGCGGCAAGTTTGTTTCCCTCTGTTATCACAAAGTACCGTACGTTTTCCTGCATGGAAGTTTTGATATACTCCAGGTCGTAGATGGGGAATGGATAGGTCGGGAAGACCCTGCGGAACAAATCTGCGAGTTCGTCGGCATCTTTTACATATGCCTGCCGAAGGGTGAACTCTTCTGGAAGATGTGCACTGTCTCCCCGTCCCGTATCGTTTCCGGCAGCTGTCCATATTTCTGCAAGTTCTTTTGCATTTACTGCCTTGCTTCGGTTTGGATCAAAGTATTTTGCTATAAATACCGCATCCTCCCTGCCTTGAAAAAATGAGGGGATGGATGCCTCGATGATGTAGCCTGCACGGAAAAACAGATCCGCCGCTGATATGGGCACTTTCCCAAATATTTTGGTGTAATTTTCACTCCTGGCCAGATCATCCGCAAATCCGATGATTCCCGGAAGATCATCTTCCGCGAGTGTCATGATATATATCCTGTTATTGAGTGGGCCGTGCTGAAGTGTGCTGTTTCCATACTTTATGACTGAGTCAGAGGTTTTCATCATCTCTCCTCTCAATACGTTCATTGTTTTCCGGGATCACAGTACTTCACTAATATTCCTTTTCATCCCGAAAAACTCGTCTCTGACGAGATCACAGTCAGCTAAAATCCCCCCTCCCCCCTCAGCGAACCCCACACAAAACTATCCATCTACCCCTCCCGCTGCACAACAAACAAGA